>JAPLCR010000550.1 GCA_026392135.1 Armatimonadota bacterium | reverse complement strand
TCCCATCTACAGACCTTTCAGACAGGCTCCCTCGCCCAGAATTGGGAGAGGGATGTCCGTTAGGACAGGGTGAGGGCTAGTTCAGATACTCTGCGTAAGGTGAGTTAGATAGTCTGCTTCCTCTATCCTTACAACAGGGCAGAGGAAGCAGACAAACGAGCAGACAACCCTACTTCACAGTAAGAGTTGCTCCCACACTACCCGTGGCACTATAGAACACGTCTCCATCAAAGAGTGCCTTGAGCGTATGCACTCCCACAGTCAATGTATTCGGTATGGTGAAGCTTAGTGGCGCGATACCAGACGCTGTCACCGCGCTACCCACCTCCACACCGTCTATCTCGAAGCGTATCGTCTTTGCGTTGAGCAGAGTCGTATCTGTTGTTCGGACAAGTTTCCCTTTCATCAGTACCATCGCGCCCACTTTTCCAGATACAGAAGAGATTGTCAACTTGGTGGCAGACTGTACGACAGTGAGCGTTCCCGTTCCCGTAGAAGTATTGTGGTTCGCGTCTCCGGCATACTCCGCAGTCAAGACATGAGCGCCGATGCCGTAGGTCTCGCCTAATTTATAGAGTAGAGCAGCTTTCCCTTTTCCGTCTGTAACTGCCGTTCCGATAGCATTACCATCTACCTTAAACGTGAGGGTTCGACCGGAAAGCACTATATTATCCGTCTTGCGCTTGAGGCTAGCATACAGGTATTTGGAGTTACCGGGCGCACCAGAGACAGCGGCTACGCTAATAGCAGAATCCGCTTTCGTAATGGTAAGGGTTCCTGTTCCGGTAGAGGCTTTGTAGAGGCTCCCTCCTGCAAAAGCGGCAATAAATGTATGCGCTCCCGCGCCGTAGTTCAGGGGGCTGGGAACCACCATACTTGCTCGTCCAGCGGCGTTGGTGTAGGCAACACCGACCACGCTACCATCCAGAGTGAACGTCAATGCCCGATTGATAACAATCCCGCCCAAAGAGGAGTTCTTCAGTGTCGCCATGACAGTAATAGGCTTACCGTAGGCTTGAGTCAACCCAGACGGACTAACGCTGGTGGTCAAAACGTAGGCTTGAACGGAGACGCTATGTGAATAGGCAGTAGCGGCATTGGTTTGCCCATTGAGACCAGTCACCTGAACAGGGGCGTATGCCGAGGTGTAGGTTCCATCTCCCAGTGCGCCAAAACCATTATACCCCCACGACCAAATAGTTCCATCCGACTTCACTGCAAGCGAGTGATAGTAGGTTCCCGATACTTGAACCGCGCCAAACAAACCAGATACCTGAACGGGAGTAGTCGCGCCTACTCCCGTACCATCTCCCAGCTGACCAGCATTGTTGATTCCCCAACCCCAGGCAGTTCCATCCGATATGAGAGCGAGGGAGTAGTTGTAGCCTGCGGAGACTTGAACTGCGCCTGTCAAACCAGTCACCTGAACGGGCGTACCTTTGTTATCAAAGGTTCCATCTCCCAGTTCACCGTTGCCATTGTTTCCCCACGCCCACACGGTTCCATCCGCTTTGACGGCTAGCGAGTGATATAGTCCGGCGGCGACCTGTACCACATTGGTAAGCCCAGATACCTGCACAGGAGTAGTACTGCTGATGAGTGTTGAGTTTCCCAGTTCGCCCACTTCATTGTATCCACACGCCCATACCGTGCCGTCTGATTTCAGAAAGAGAGAGTGATACACTCCTGCTGCGGCTTGCACTACATTCGTAACACCAAGCACCTGAACGGGTAGGCTTGTGCTACTAGCTCCATCTCCCAACTCACCGTAACTGTTGTACCCCCACCCCCACACGGTTCCATCTTTTTTCACGGCTAGAGAGTAGTAGAACCCCGCAGAGACCTGAACTATACCCGTAAGCCCCGTCGCCTGCACCGGAGTAAGTGCCGCAGTAGTGGTTCCGTTTCCCAGCTCGCCGTAAGCGTTGTAGCCACTTCCCCAAACCGTGCCATTCGATTTTAGAAAGAGAGAGTGAAGGTAGCCTCCGGAAACCTGCACCACATTCGTAACACCAATAGAATGAACCGGTGTTATGTTGGTAGTATTGGTTCCGTCTCCAAACTGCCCATAGCCATTGTAACCCCACGCCCAGGGTTTTCCAATCTGCGCCAGCGAAGGCGTGCTAGCACCCCAAACAAGAGCGAGTAGAGCAAAACTTAAAAGTAGTGACCGCATAATGCGGGAACCTAATCGAAATGAGAGTGCTTTGTGCATTTTTACCTCTTTCTGTAAGGGGCTGGGGTGACGCTACACCAAGCGTTACTCGCCCAAATACGCCTGCCGCACCTCGTCATTACTAAGCAGGTTTGCGGCAGTATCTGCAAGCACGACGCGCCCAGTCTCAAGAACATATCCCCTGTGCGCGACGCGGAGAGCCTGATTCGCATTCTGCTCCACTAATAGTATTGTAACACCTGTTTTATTTATGTCTCGAATTATTTGAAAAATGGTCTGCACGAGGAAGGGGGCAAGCCCCAAAGAGGGCTCGTCTAGCAGTAGAAGCCGAGGGCGCGACATGAGGGCGCGTCCGATGGCGAGCATCTGCTGTTCGCCGCCGGAGAGGGTTCCTGCGGACTGCGCTTCGCGCTCCTTCAGGCGCGGGAAAAGCGTGAACGCTTTCTCCATGTCCTCTTTTATCTGCGCCTTTTTTTTGTAGTGGACATACCCGCCCAGTTCAAGGTTTTCGCGCACCGTCATATTTGCAAAGACGCGCCGTCCCTCTGGTGACTGGCTCACACCCAGCGCGACAATCTCATGCGCGGGCATCAGGTGGAGAGCTTTACCCTCAAACATCACCGCACCAGAGCGCGGGCGCACTAACCCGGATAGTGTGCGAATAGCGGTACTCTTACCCGCACCATTCGCCCCAATCATGGTAACAATTTCACCCTCTTTCACCTCAATTGAGATGCCATCAAGGGCGCGTATCGCTCCGTAGTAGACGTGTAGGTCTTGAATAACTAGCAATCCATCCTCCAAACCAGTCGTTTGAATGTTTCCTAGTGGTCTGCTAAGAAAAGGGTGAGTGTCAGTGGTTTATACAAATATAAGCCCCCGCTGAGTTGACCTCTACTCAAGCACGTAGATGCGCTCACAAATTCCCATTACCAACTTCATGTCGTGTTCGATAAGCAGAATAGTGAGCGAAAACCGCTCGCGTATCTGCCGAATTAACCCCATCAACTGCGCCTTCTCTTGCGGGTTCATGCCTGCGGCAGGTTCGTCGAGGAGTAAGAGCTTTGGCTTTGTTGCAAGAGCACGTGCAATCTCAAGCCGCCTCTGTAGCCCATAAGAGAGATCGCTTGACCGCACATCAGCAACATCCGCTAAGTCCATCTGCTGAAGCAGGTCACGGGAGAACGCATCTAACTCCCCGTCTAATTTCAGGAGGTGCGGAGTCCGCAATACGACATCAAACAGCGAGGCTTGCCTGTGGATATTCGCGGCGATTTTCACGTTTTCAAGTGCCGTGAGTGCTTTGAAGAGACGGATATTCTGGAAGGTTCGTGCCATACCAGAACCTACAATCTCGAAGGGCTTGCGCCCATTCAGTCGACTGCCGTCAAACGAGACATCTCCCTCCGTCGGCGTATAGACTCCTGTCATTAGGTTAAAGAGTGTTGTTTTCCCAGCACCGTTGGGTCCAATCAAGCCTACCAGCTCGCCCTTATCAACGTGGATATTCACCTCACTCACCGCCGCCAGCCCGCCGAAACGCATCGTCACGTTGTCAATAGAGAGAAGCACTTTTTCGCTCATGGTGCGTTCTCCTTTTTTCGGATAAGTCGACGCAAGAACCGCGGAAGCGCAATCTCTCGGTGTCCGAATATCCCTTGCGGACGGGTTAGCATGAAGACAACAAGTAATGTGGAGAAGATGACCATACGGTAGTCCTTGATAAAGTCGTACCGCAGAAGTTCAGGAAGAGCCGTCAATACAATGCCCGCCAATAGAGAACCTGAAATGCTACCCGTACCGCCCAAAACCACCATTGTTGTGACGGTAATAGAGGTGTTCATATCAAAAGAGTCGGGGTTGACCCCTGTTTGACAGTGTGCGTAAAGCACCCCCGCCGCCCCTGCAAACGCGGAGCCAATCACAAAAGCCGTCACTTTAACTCGTGTCGTGTTTACACCCATAGCATCCGCGGCTATCTCATCTTCACGTACAGCGAGAAACTTTAGTCCTTGTGCCGACTTTACAAGGTTCCGTGAAAAAGCGACGACGACTACCAGTAACCCAAACACCCAAACGAGCGGGATACCGTGATCGTTTACCAGTGCAGTTATCGGGGTAAAACCGCGAGGACCTCCTACAACATCCATATTTAGGATAACGATACGTATGACTTCACCGAATCCGAGGGTAACGATAGCGAGATAGTCGCCGCGCAAACGAAGAGAGGGAAGCCCCACCAGTAGCCCTGTCAGCCCTGCACAAACGGTTCCGAGTACGAGGGCAATGAATAGGTTGAGGTGATCGCCAAGTTGCGTCCCCGTCTGCAAAATCGGAAGCGACTTTACAACAAGCGGTCGCATGAGCATCGTCCACGCCCCGCCAACATACGCGCCGACCGCGTAGAATCCGGCGTGCCCTATTGAGAACTGCCCTGTTATTCCGTTAATCAGATTTAGGCTGACTGCAAGCGTAGCGTACAGTCCGCAGAGTACCAGCACGGAAATGTAGTACTCTTTAATGTTATCTATTAGCAGTCGGTTGGCGACCAGCAGAATAGCGCAGGTCAGCACAACGACTCCAATTCGCCCAAGAAGCCAGCGCATACGTATCTAAACCTTCTCCGCTGTATTTTTGCCCAGCAAACCCGCTGGGCGCACCAACAAAATTACTATCAAAAGAATGAAGGCGACGGCATCCCGCCACTGCGGATACCTTGAGGCGACTAGCGACTCCACTACCCCCATTATCAACCCGCCCAGTGCCGCCCCCGGAATGTTTCCTGCTCCTCCCAATACGGCGGCAACAAACGCCTTTAACCCCGGTTGCAGTCCAAACAGTGGCACGACTTTGATATTGGTGAATGCCGCTACCATAAAGCCCGCCGCACCTGCCAACGACGCACCAAGCGCGAAGGTGAACGAAATCACTCTATCGGTGTTGATACCCATGAGCTTTGCAGCATCGATATCGTGAGAGATAGCCCGCATCGCCTTACCGGGTCGAGTATAGAGGACGATATAGCGTAGCACTGCCATTAATATTGCGGCAATGATGAGAATAATCAGTCTACTGCTGTTGAACTCTACGCCTAACAGAGAAAATTGGCGCTTTGGGAGAATATCGGGGATAAACTTGGGGTCAGCACCAAAGACGTTGATGCCACCATTCTCTAGTATGAGCGAGACTCCGATAGCGGTTATCAGGGCGTTTAGGCGTGAGGAGGAGGGCTTTATACGCTTTGTGAGGTGCGCCATTACAGGGCGCATGATAAACCCAATCACCACTCCCGCAAAAAGGAGCGCGCCTTGACGCTTTGTCGTACTCATCGCGCCCACAAAAGCTGTTACAGGCAGAGCGATTACGAACCCCCAGAAGTGCGCGTCTGCATTACGAAATCCATTTCGTAATGGGCGGTAGGCGAACCTCTCTATCGTAATACCGAGCAGGGCGCAGAGGAGCATAGAAAGAAACAGCGTGATCAGTGCGAGTGCGATGTTCACTGCCGCCGCTTCGGGGTGCTGTGAGAGGTCTTTGAACGGGAGCCACTGTGTACAGGCGTAAAACCCTACAAATGCACCTATCATATAGACATCGCCGTGAGCGAAGTTTATGAGGCGTAGTACACCGTAGACCATAGTGTATCCGAGGGCAATCAGCGCATAGATTGCCCCCGTCTCCACACCGTAGATGAGTGTCTGCAAAAACGCTTGCATTAAAGACCAACTTGCTCCGGACGATAGGACTTGAATATCTTAAACTCTTTGCCTACAATCTTAAACAGAACTGCCTCTTTCCGTGCATTGCGGTTTGCGTCCAGCGTAATTTTGCCAGCCACGCCCTGATAGTCTTTCGTTTCGGCGATAGCGTCTCGCAATGCCACGCTATCTAGCGATTTTGCCCGCTTGAGTGCCTCTATGATGACTTTTGCCGCGTCGTAGCCAAGGGCATCGAGTGCGCCGGGCTGCTTGCCGGGATTGATTTTTTGAAATGCAGCAATGAAACTCAAAATATGAGGCTCTGTCATATCGTGAGAGAAAAAGTGGTTGGTGAAGAAGCAGCCTTCAAGTGCGATGCCAGCACCCGGAATTAACTGGTCAGACTCCCAACCGTCGCCGCCAAAAAGAGGAACACTTAAACCGACTTCGCGTGCTTGCCGTGCTATCGTTCCAACCTCTGTGTAGTAGCCGGGGATAAGCACTGCGTCGGGCGTAGCACCTTTTATCGTTGCCAGCTGTGCTTTGAAGTCTACGTCACCCGACTGATAGGTCGGTTCTGCCGCCACCTTCCCGCCAAGGGTCTTGAACTTTTTTGCGAAGAGTTCGCCAAAAGCTTTGCTATAGTCGCTCTTTACATCCGTAAAGACAGCTACGTTCTTGTAGCCTTGATCCCATGCGAACTGTGCCGCAACCACCGCCTGAAAGTCGTCGGTGAAACAGACACGGAATATGTAGTCGCCAATCGCGGTGACTTTGGGATTTGTAGAGGAGGGGCTAACCATCGGAACCTTAGCATCTTGGCAGACCGGAGCTGCCATGATACTGCGGCTACTGGCTACCTCGCCAATTACGGCAATCACCTTTTCGTTGCTCACAAGTTTTTGGACAACGGTTTTAGCCTGCTCTGCTTTACTGTTGTCGTCTTCAGATATCAGCTCGAGTTTCTTCCCGTTGATACCGCCGGCGGCATTGGTCTCCTCTATCGCCAATTGAATACCTCTGTGCGTACTGATGCCAAAGGTCGAGTTATCGCCTGTAAGTGAGCCGTACTCACCTATTTTAATAGTGTCGCCTGTGACAGTGTTGCCGCGGCTAGCAGTGTCCGTCGTCTCGCCCGTCTTTCCTGTACCGCTGGGTTTAGCCTCTTCCTTGTCTTTACAACCAATACCAAAAAGAGCAACACCTAAAAGCAGTGCGCCGAAAAGAGACGATTTTTGTCGTAGTTGAATCATGTTTGGTTTGCCTCTCGAAAGCAGAAGTCGTATATCGCTCGAATATGTGCAGGTGTCGTACCACAGCACCCGCCTACAAACCGTACCCCTAGTGCCACAAATGTTTTGGCGGTACTTGCAAACCGAGGCGGCTGTATGGGGTACTGCCAACGCTCTATAGCGGTACCTTTTGGTACTCCCGCCGATGGTTGTATGAGGATTGGGCAGTCCGTCGCAAGGCGAAGACGGGCTACCAGCCGAATGAAACTCTCAGGGTTGTCGCCGCAGTTCGCACCCAGAGCGTCCACGCTCAAGGGTGTAGTCTCCCGCACCACGTCGTCCACGTTAGAGCCGTCGGGCAGAATGCTATCTGCCTTAAAGTGAAAGGATAGTCCGATAAAAGCAGGGCTAGCTTCCTTAACAATCTGTACCGCCTCTACCGCGTGTGCAAGGGAGGTGCAGGTCTCCAGTAGCACGGCTCTGTGCCGTACAAGGGTAGGTATCGCTCTTCGCTCGTTGCGTACAAAAGAGGTCGTAAGCGAAAGCCATACGCAAGCGGGCATAGCACTGTAGTGCGCCGCCTGCTCCGCAAGCAAGGCTCCTTCGTGAACGTAGTCAGCGAGGGGCTTACCATCGCAATACCCAAACGTGTTTGCGGTTAGAATTCGCGAGCCCGCCTGCAAATACCTCTCATGGATAGCGATTACTTTTTCGGGAGAGTCTCTATTTGCTAGGAGTACACCGCTTGGAGGCACCCCTTGTGCCATCAACTCCGTTCCCATAGCCCCGTCCACCAAAAAGCAGCCTCTGCCTTCTAGTGCCGATTTCAAAACATAAGGTGAGACAAGGGGCATGGACTGCAACTCCTAGAGTCGACCCTCAAAAAGAGCTTGAAGCACATCAATGCGGTTCAAGACTCCGATAATTTCCATATTACTACTTACAACGGGAATACGCTTCAAGCCACGTTCTAGCATGAGGAGAGCTGCGGAGCGAACGTCGGCACCTTCCTCAACGAAGAGTGCGGGGGTAGACATCGCCTCGCGTACTAATGTAGGGCTTACTTTACCCCATTTAGTAAAGGAGGTTTCCTTAATTGCACTCTCAACTCGTAGGAGAGCCTCTACAATGTCTCGCTCTGTCAATATCCCCATCAGTGTACCCGTTTCTGACACAACTGGCAAGGCAGACACCTGATATAAGTCCATCAAGTCTACGGCTTCTGTCAGTTGTGCGTCTGGAGAGACCCTTTGAACGTGGGTTTTCATCATCTCCAAAGCGCGTATTAGTTCACCGCACTGCATAAGCTCTATACACTCCTACTGGATGGCTAACCACTCTGGTAAATAGCATCACGCGGTTTTCGGTTGCAACGACGGTTGGATAGTGATCTATCCACCACTCCTCTTTCCATTTTCCGTCTAAAATAGCGATATACGTCGGGCTACTCTTCCAACGAGAGAGTGTCCCTTTGTCGTTGCAGAGGTCAGGAATCACATTGACGCAACGAAACCGGTTATTGACACACAGTCCCGGAGCGCAGTCACCTATTAGGACGCTATTCGGAGGTAGGTTTTGCGCTAACCACTGGCTCGCACTTCGGTGCGTATAGCTTAGGTTCCGCCACCAGTCTGTATACCAACCGCAGTTGATAGCTGCCCACGCAACAAAGAGCAAGAGAGAGGTTCTGCCCCAATCCCGCGGTAAAGAGTGTTCGTAGCTGGCAGCGCTCGGCGCAAGCCCCGCCATAGATGCCACAAGGAGCGTACCGCCAAGCAGCCAGACACTTTCGTTGTGATGTACTGCGATAAGAGCTGCCTCTAGCCACTGAAATGCCAAAAAGCCAGCGATACAGGCTCGCGCTAACCGCCTTTTAAGGAGCGTCTCCCAAACATCACTGAAGTATACCAGACTCACGGCTGAGAGTGTTGCCATCGCAGGATAGACTAGCACATAGTAACGGCTCGGAGCGTAGTTCACCACGGCGAACAGCCCCCACCCTGCTAATAGCCACAGAGATGCGATAAGTAAAGCGAACCTTGCCACAGAACTTAGTTTGCTTTGGAAGCCCCATGCCCCAAACAGGAGAAGAACCAACGAAAACTGAACCGGCGTGTACCTAGACAGATAAGGAGCTAGCCCTAAAAACGCCTGACCTGACAACGCCTGACGCACATTTCTTATGAGGTGTGAAATACTGTGGGGCAGAAGTTGAAAACTCAGATGATAGTGATTTACATACACGAGTTGCGACCGATTGGGAAGATACCACAGCACGAAATAGAGGCTGAGGGAACCTAGCAAGCCAGCCCCAATGCCACCTAAGATGCGTCTTGCCTCAATATCGAGACGGTAGTCTTCGCGCTTACATATCCAAAAGGCAAGAAATGGAGCAGGGAACAGTATAACACCTAGTCCTCGTGTAGTGTAGGTCAAGCCTAACAAAAC
>JAPLCR010000251.1 GCA_026392135.1 Armatimonadota bacterium | reverse complement strand
GGTAATGAGATATGGGAGGCTTTTTAACCTCTCTCTTCCCTGCGGGATTCTCTCCCCGAAACGGGGAGAGCTACACGAATAAGCGGGGCGGCGTTACGATAGGTTTTATCTCTCGTAAGAACGAACCGAAATACAGGTAAGCCTTGCAGTCTCTCTCGCCTTTCTCCCGTGTCGAACGGCTCATTGGGGTATGTATGGCTACTGTGTTCAAAAAAGTCTAATCGCTCTAAAAACTGCCTATAGGTCAAGTCTTTCTCTCGAATCGGGAGAAGGATGTCCGAAGGACAGGATGAGGGACGGGTACAGATAAGCCTCCCATATCTCAAACTTCAAAATACATACCCCAATGAGCCTTGTGAAGGGGTAAGGGTTGGGATAGGGTGGACGGGTGCGAAGCACGCAAGCCTAACAGTACAAGGGAGGGTGTAGGGCGCATTGCCAACACAGGAATTTGAGCAAAAAGAAAAAATCCCCTGTAAGCGTAAAGCCTACAGGGGAAGATTCGTTTCGCGTAAAGCGCGGAACTAGCGGTCGCCGATGGTCAAGCTGATGCTATCAACACCGCCCGCAGGAACATTGGAAGTGTCCAGCGTCAAGTTGGTGAACTTGGCGGTGAGGGCATTGCCGTTGGCTGAGTCGGGTTGAATGTTACGAGACTGATGAAGCTCGAAACCGTTGCCGTAAACGATATCCAGTGTAGCTGAGCGTCCTAGGTTACCAGGACCAAAGATACAAGTTTGAAAGGCTCCCGCCGCATTCTCACCGTTGTTGGGAATAACTCCATTAATGGATGTGGGTATGGGGCTGACGATAGTGATGCTTCCGCCAGAGTTGTCGACATAGAATCTGCCGGTGACTGACGTGTTCTTGACTGTTAGATCTCGCGTCTTTACATTACCTTGAGGTAATGTTATGGTAAGACGAGTACCAGCTACCGGGTCAATTGGAAGCGCAAGGTTCTGCAAAAGAGAACCGATGTTGCTCAAACTGATTCCGGAGGTGGAGATGGAAGCTATTGAGCTGGCTAGGTCGCCGCTGATGCCAACGCCGCCGGTGAACGTTCCACCAAGCAGGGTGCTGCCTAAGTTAATGACGGCTAGGGGAGAGTTCGCAGGAACATTTGCGAATACCGGCGTAGAGGGGATAACGACCGTCTGTGTGGTGACGGCACCTGTGACGGCATCTTTTACCTGAAGGGTAAGTGCCTGACCGCCTGCGACGGGGACAACTGTAACAACATTAGGGGCACTGGCAGAAGACTGAGCGGTAGTACCTCTTAGTTGACCGGAGGCTCCGAGTGCTCCTTCTCCACCACCGCCACCGCATCCAGCGGTAGCAATTAAGCCTGCAAATAGCGTTGCGGCACACGCATAAGATAGCAAACGTGACATTTCTTGCATTCTCCTTCTTCCTGTATCAGGGTTCTCTTTGAGAGGTGACTCTCGCACATCGCAAAACGAATAAGGTATTGAGAGATTCTACCTTATCGGGAGTTGGATTCGCTAGGGAGGCGAATCGCACCAAGCGATGCGTGGCTTTAGGATTTCTTGATAGAACTCGTATTCGCTTGTCTATTGTAGATGTGAAAGACGAATGGGTTCTTCATTTAGTGCGGAGGTTAGAAGCGTTTCCCTACGATTAAACGTACATTGAGAACTGCTACCGTTCCGCTTGAAATACCAGAGACCCCATCACTTCTCTGGTAAACTCCATAACTGCTGAGGCTAGTGATGCTCGTTCCACCGAGGGGAACCCCTCCGGGATAGACATCTAAGCCCGCCTGCAGTTTGACCCACTTCGCAGGCTGATAGGTCAGCCCACCGCTCAAGTGGAGTCGAAAATTGGTTGTATTACCGACACCGCGTCTCGCTTCAAGAAACGTCATCACATCGCTGTCGCCGTAGAGATTACGGGCAACCTTGAAAGTGACACCTGCTCCGCCGCCGTATTCTGTTGCGCTCGCTCCCGAACCTTTTACATTAGTTAGGTTCAAACGTACGCGATAGCCGGGTAGAGCAGGGGCATCTTGAAACTCAGATGTCCGCCGAAAATGGTAGACGAGATTAAAACTGTCCGTTTTAGGACCCGGAAGGGTGGCACTCGTCCCCACATTGTCCGTCACAAATCCTGTTCCGCTGTAGTAGCCGTCGTACTGTAGGCTGAGACCTTTGCGCTCGTTACCATTAATCTGGTATCGCAAGCCAAAATGCTCAGCATCGGCATTAAAGGTTGGGCGTATCGGGCGTGTACGCCCTTTCGCGGCAACGGCTTGATGACCGAACCACAACCCCAACTTTTCGTTAGGGCGAAAACCGAGTGTCCATTCGCCAATCTCTAAATCGCGGCCACTTTTGGAGGAGAGGAAATAGCCCCCTTCTCCTGTTAAGCTTTTGGTGCTGTCAAACTCGACGGGACTCGCGAACTGCGGCGATTCGACGGTACGCGTATTTCCATCCATATCCTCATCGTACTGCGTAGTACGTTTTGAGGAGAAGTGTCGGATTAAAATGGCTTTGTGCTGCTCTAAAGAGGAGGCAACCCTCGCAGAAGGGGAAAGGTTGGGAACCTCTTGGGATGATTGTGCGTAAACAGCAGTAGAGGCAATCATCACAATAGCAGTAGTAGACAAGCATCGAACTGAGCGCATAGTTTCGCTTTCAAATGACTAATAGATGTATTATATCACATAACTACAATGGAAGCATCATTAAAATCAATAAAAGAGGTGG
>JAPLCR010000057.1:8696-12431 GCA_026392135.1 Armatimonadota bacterium | reverse complement strand
CTGGCGACGAAGTACAGGTTGGAATGACGCGGTTTCGGTTGGAGACGTAAGAAGGAGCCACAATATGTTATTGACAATAGAGTTGACTCCCGAAGAGGAGGAGCATCTGCATGGAGCTGCCGCGCAAGGAATTGATGTCACCGCGCTGATAAAAGGAGTTATTCGTGCCCTACCTAAGCGGGAGCCGATAGATTATGAGTCGGTTTTGACACCGATGTTCGCAGAGTGGGCAGTAGATACCTCCCCCCCCAGTGAGCTTGTTCAGGAGATCGCGGACTGGGAGACACTGAAGAACAGCATGGGGATGTAGCCCCCGCTCTCACAAAGGGGAAGGGCGAATACCGATGTCGGAAGGCTTGACTGTTTCGTACAAGTCGGCGGAAAATGGGGGCATTGCAAGTCTCCCCTTTGTGAGGGGCTTCACTGGGGTATGTATGGCTTCTATGCCCAAAAAATCGAATCGCTATACAAAACCACCTATAGGTCAAGCCTTTCTCCCGAATCGGGAGAAAGGTGTCCGCAGGACGGAATGAGGGACGGTACAGGTAAGCCTCCCATATCTCAAACCCTCCCAATACATACCCCAATGAGCTTGGTGAAGTGAGAACTAGAGGGGGTGCTAGTGCAACGCGGGAGCCTCTCGCCCTAGCATTAGCCCGATTTGAACTGATGCGAGTACGGCTCTGGGCTGGGCTTGCTGTAAGGTTTTGAAGGCAATTTGGAAGAATGAGGAGCCTGACGATGCGCTCAAGAGTTTTGATAGGGCTAATAACCGGAACACTTGGAGGATTTCTTGGCTGGCTGAGTCAGGAGATGCTGATACCGCACAGCGTTACTCGGGATGTGTTGACGGGGAAGGTGCTTCCTGTCGCTATGACAGCGGGGCAGTCGGCTCTTTTTAACTTCTGCGTGTCAGGGTTTCTGGGTCTCTTTTTAGGAAGTGTAGACGGCGTAACAGAAGGCTCTTCGCGCAAGCTGGGGCGTGGCATGGTTATCGGAGCCATTGCTGGGGTTGTTCTGGGATGGGTGGGACTGACTGCCGGGAACTATGCTTATAACTTGTTGGGCGGTGAGAGCGGCAAGGGGATAGGGCTTTTTAGCTTTGCACAACAGGTTCTAGCGCGGACGGTTGGTTGGGGGTTTCTTGGGTTAGGAATTGGTGTTGGAATCTCCTTGGCGACCGAATCGGGTAAGCGCATTCGTAATGGAGCGATTGGCGGACTGATTGGCGGTCTTATCGGCGGTTTCGTATTTGATATGGTGGCTATGGCAAGTTCTGTGACGCAGGGAGCAGTGGGTGCAGGGCAGGGGTTTGAGGCAGGAGGTCCCAGCCGTGCTATTGGGATAACCTGTATCGGGGCGTTTGCGGGGCTGTTTATCGCGCTTGTGGACGAACTGATGAAGCAGGCATGGGTGAAAGTGCTAGCTGGTAAGAACGAGGGCAAGGACTTCATTCTGTCGAAGCAGATGAACATTTTAGGGCGAGATGAACGCGCCGACGTGCCGCTTTTCGGGGATAACAGCGTGGGTGGTCAGCACTCTGCAATTCGCGCCGAAAAGAGCCGACACTACCTGATAGATGCGGGTACGCAGCTCGGTACGGTGGTTAATGGGCAACGAGTAGCGGGAGAGCTTCTACTGCGCGACGGCGACATGATACAGATTGGTACACACCGTATTCTGTTTCGCGAGAAGGCGACTCAATCAAAATTCGCACGCGACCCCGTTGATATTAAGAAGGCTAACAGCCCCGTCTCGAATGTACAGATGCCTGCACACCTCTGCCCCTACTGCGGCTCGACGAAGGGCGCAGACGGTAGTTGTAAATGCTCTATAGGACCGACGGGCGAGATGCCTGTTGGCGCAAGTCCTTACAGTATGCCCCCAATGGGGATGTCGGGTTCTCCCACGGCTCCTTTGGCGAATATACCTGTGCCGGGATACGGAAGCCCCATGCCTACGATGCAGGCGGGCGGCGGCGTAGTCTCGCGGCTCACGATAGTTGAGGGGCAGTATGCGGGGAAGGTTTTTGCATTGAGCGGTCAACCTGTGATGATAGGGCGCGACATGGGGTGCGAAATTGGGCTACTGATGGATAACCGCGCCTCACGAAACCATGCTCGTATTGCCTTTGAGAACGGAGCTTACGTGCTCTATGATAACAACTCATCCAATGGAACCTTTGTAAATAACATTCGTATCGCTATGCACGTAGTGGCTCCTGGCGATATTATCATTGTAGGAGAGACTAAGTTTCGCTGTGAGGGGTAGGGGTGACCTCTCTTTGCTGTTTGGACATCCCTCTCCGAAGCGGGGAGGGACTGGTATGAGAGGCGATTTCGTTGGAGGAGAGGTTATTTTACGGGAAGAATGTACATCAATGCGAGCCTTGAAAGTGAGGAGAGATTAGATAATGGATGACCGAACGCAAATCGTACCCGGCAATAGTCCGGCACTACAACCGACAGTTATGGGCGGCGCGACAGTAATGGGCGGCGCGACAGTAATGGGCGGTGCAACACAGATGGGCTTGGGGCGTACCCAAATGGGGATTGACCCTATGCGAACGCAGATGGGCTCGAGCATGGAGACGCTTGAAGTCGCCGTTTTATCGGGTAATAAATACGCCTATTGGCAGGGTTCACCCCGCAATCATGCTCTTGTGACTCTGAAATCGGGCGGTCAGCAGTTGGGGCGACGCGCTCCGCTGAATATCTGCCTCGCTATTGACCGTTCAGGTAGTATGGAGGGCGAACCCCTTGAGTATGTCAAACGCGCCTGTGAACACGTGGTGGATATGCTGGAACCCAACGATATTCTCTCGATAGTCGCGTTTGAAGAGAATGTAGACGTGCTTATGCCCGCTCGTAAAGTGGTGAATAAACCTCTGGTTAAGGAGCATATTCGGCGGCTGTATGTGGGCAACACCACGAACATCTATGATGGGATGATGGCGGCGTGCTTACAGGTCTCTACGGTTATGTCGCAAGCACAGGGGTATGTACATCGCGTATTACTGCTTACTGATGGCGAACCGACTTCTGGTCTGCGTGACTACAACTCCATAGTGCAACAGGTTTCTGAGCAGAAACAAAAAGGTATTTCGATAACGGCTTTGGGTTTTGGCAGTGACTATAATGAGGAGTTGATGTCGGGTATTGCGCGTCGCTCTGGTGGTAACTACTACTATATACAGCGCCCTGACTTGATACCTGAAGTGTTTCGCTCAGAGTTGCAACAGCTGATGTCTATCGTCGCGAAGAACGTTCGCGTTCGGCTCTACCTCTCAAAGTGGGTGAACTTCCGTCAGGTGTACGGGCTTCAGCCTTCGACCTCAAACCGGATGGTTGAGGTGAGCGTTCCCGACATAGAGCGAGGCACTATTCGCACCGTTTTGGCGGAGTTTGACTTTGAAAAGCACGCTCAAGGTGAGTATCGTGTGGCGAAAATTGAGGTTTTGTATGACGATATTGCAAATAATCGTCCGGTTCAAGGACAATACGACTGTCTTTATGAATTTACGCAGGATAGAGGGCTGATTCAGTCGAACTATCAACCGGTGGTGCAGACAGAACTCGAAATCGCGCAAGCCTCTATGAACCTGCAACGAACTATGATGGGGATGCGTACTCAGCAGATGACGGCTATGGGGGCTATGAGCGAACTGGAGAGGACACGCACGATGCTATTGCAAGCGGGGCGGGCAGGGCAGGCTCAAGAGGTCACACTCGCGCT
>JAPLCR010000057.1:0-8633 GCA_026392135.1 Armatimonadota bacterium | reverse complement strand
GATGTTGAGAAGACGATAATGGGCACGATTTACAACCTTGACCAAGGGAAACGGTAGCCCTCACGCCGTTACGGTATTGAACCGCGTAGTTGCGGAGGTGAGGTATTGTCTTACATAGAGGAAAAAGAGAAGGAGTCGCGTTATGTTCACTCCGATACAGTCTGTTAAAGTCAATAACTATCGCTTAATGGTTGGCATTGACATAACACTTAAGCCGATTAACGTACTGTTCGGTCCGAATGGCGCGGGGAAGTCGTCGTTTCTGGATGTCAGTTGGTTTGTGCGTGATTGCGCTATTCGAGGCGTGGATTTTGCATTAAGCCAACGAAGTCATGGTATAGGGCTACTCTACGATGGCGCAACGGAAGGCGACGCTATCACGATAGCGCTAGAGACTGAGACGGTTAAGTATGAACTAACTTTAGTTGTCTCCTCCGGGCGGCTAGATTTGGGAGAATCGCTCTCTACCGCGAAGCGCGGCGAGTTAATCCATCGCTCCGTAGGAAGTAAGGTCGCCTCGTTTCAACATTTAGAGGATGGTAAACTGTACGATATTCCGCTGCGTGAACCAGACAAATTGAGTCTGGGGCGCTATCTTGACTTTGAGGGCGATTCCTCCGAAGTTAGTGAGATTGACACTCTCTTACGCCGAACGCACCACTACCATAGTCGGTCTTTCAACCTATTCGGGCTAAGGAATAAGGGTTCTTTAACAGGGCAGGAGACGTACCTTTCCGAACGCGGGGATAACCTGTGGTCGGCACTAAGAAACCTTGAATCGCGGCGCTCGGTAGATACGCGATACGACACGATAATGCGCTATATGAGGCGAGCTATGCCGATGTTCGAGGGAGTCATTATTGAGCCGACCAGCCCTACCACGCTGTACGCAAGTTTTCTTGAGCGAGGGCGACGCAAAGAGATAAACGTTTCGGGGGTGTCCGACGGGTATCTTCAAATGTTGCTTCTTCTGACGGCTCTCTTCGGTCAGCCGCAGGATTGGGGTTGTCTTCTACTACTCGATGAGCCGGACATCGCGTTACATCCCTGGGCGTTGGCAGTGCTTGCAGAGGCGGTGAAGGAGGCTACTTCGCAGTGGAGCAGGCAGGTTATGGTCGCTACACACTCTCCAGTACTACTTAGCCAGTTTGAGACGAACGAAGTAATCGCTACGGATATTGTAGACGGCAAAGCGAAAATGGAGTTCTTATCGGATAAGCCGGAAGTGCAGGACTTATTGGAAGAGTACGCAACAGGCTCTTTGTATATGGCGCAGGTGTTGGCTCCTCAACGAGAGGAGGCGTTAGTTTAGTGAGCGTTGTTGAAACTCCCTCCTTTCAGTATGTCCATCACAAATTTGGATTGATAGTGACTGGGCATGGCGAAAATGAGGCGTTGCCAAAATTGTTTAAATCACTGATGACGCATGGCTGTAGTTTTGTGGTATTGCGGCAGATTAAACAACGCACAGGTGTCACGGAGAAGCGTAGAATTGAGATGGTTAAGACAGGAAAGGCGCTTCCGGATAAAGACGTTGAGGAGATTGGATTATGGGCGCGAGGATTTCTCCTGAGCGAGAGAGGAGCCTACGTCCATCACGTGATAGTTGTAGATGACCTAGAGCAACTGGACACTGAAGAGGCTACGCTAAAAAAATTTACACAGTACCGTGAGGCGTTAGATTCCGTCAATTTGGATAGAGACAGGCATAAAGTATCCGTCCACTTTCTTGTAAGGATGTTGGAAGCCTACTACTTTGCAGATGCGAAAGCGGTAAACTCTGTACTGGGCACAGCGTTCACGGACTATGATGGCGATGTCGAGGAGATTGGACATCCCAAAGGCGAGTTGAAAAAATTGTACGCAGGGTTCGATGAACGCGAACACGGCAAGGCGATAATACCGCAACTAGATGTACCCCATATCTTGTCGAATCCGCATACGTGCGCTTCGTTACGCACCCTTTTTAAGTGGTGTTGGCGTTCTATAGGAGAGCCGGAAGAGAGCAGGTTCTGCTTTTCAGAGGGCATTTTATACGATGTTACAAGAGGGCAAATTGCTGAGGAGCCTATCTCGTAGGCTGTTCCCAATACGGGAAACGATATCAACCATAGGAGAAGACCGAGGATGTCTGATAACGATAGAACCTATATTGCAGGACAAGCAATGGACCCAACGATGATGGCTTCCAATGCGGGGCGCACTCAGATGGGAGGCACATTTGAGTGCCCTGTGTGCCGTGCAATGGCTTCGACGCTAGACGTTTTTTGCCCAGATTGCGGATTTCGCTTCGGCGGGGTTCCGGTGTTTGAGTCGAGTACCCCCGACGATATTCCTGCCTATATTATTGAGCGGGAGACACACCAAAAGTACGCGCTTCATGACGGCGTGAATACGGTGGGGCGTATCAACTCGGATGTGACGATAAACGATCCTACTGTGTCTCGCAACCATGCAAAAGTGACCGTTCAGGGCGGTTTGATATTTGTGGAAGACCTCGGCAGTAGCAACGGCACAAAAGTAGACAACGACCGCGTGTTGGCGGGGTCGGTCACTCCGGTGCGGCATGGGGCGAAGTTGCGATTTGGAACATGGCGGGCAGTGCTACAGATAACGAGTGCCGGCGAGGTAGTTGTGGATGAACCCGAAGCTCCTCCTGCGCCTCCAGCACCAGAGAAAAAAGAGCGTACTATTCAGGCAGTCAAGCGGCAGATGCCTCCCGCTTATGAAGAGGTAGCTCAACAGAATTTTGCACTCTCTGGGCTGTACGACTACTCTGCTATCGGCGGCGATATTTTGCAGAAGAGCGAAGAGGCACCGGAAGCCTCTGTATCCGCCTCTGCGCCTCCGCTCGTCCCTCTAGGTGAGGTCTTTACGCCGAGTAAGGAGTTGCCTGAGCATATGCCCGGCTCTACGGGTTCTCTATTCTGTGTAGATGGGGACGCTCCGAATATACCGGTAATGGAAGGCTCTTTGAGCATTGGGCGCAAAGTCGGAAACGATATTGTACTTCCAAACGATAGTTACGTCTCTGGTCGGCACGCCGTTGTACGTAACGACGATACCGGAATCTACCTGATTGATGTGGGGAGTACTAATGGAACTGTAGTAAACGGTACACGCATGGAAGCGAATGTGCCTGTTCTGCTGTGTGACGGCGATGAAGTGCAGCTTGGTAAGAACCGTTTTATCTTCCGCCTTGCTTTGGAAGAGGCGTAAGTTATGAACGAATATCAAGCATCCGGAGGCGGTTCGGCTGGTCTCGACACGACGGACAAGTTTGAGAGAGACGAACTTGTCCGGGGTTGGCGAGAGTATGAGAAGCAGTTGCCCCGCCTCCTTCCTGTATTAAAGTACTCTGCAAAGACGGATATGGGGCAGGTACGAGAGAATAACGAGGATAAGTTTGACTACTACGAGCCAGAGGAGCCTGCGGTGCTTGCGGCACGAGGTAGTCTGTTTGCTGTTGCAGATGGGGTAGGTGGGGCGCAAGCCGGTCAGATCGCGAGCGAGATGACGATGAAGAATCTCATTTCGTACTACTATGAAAGCCCCGCTCAAGACGTAGAATCGGCACTTTACGATGCAGTAACTGCTACGAATGACAAAGTGACGGCTCTTGCTCAGATGGTATTAGAGCGTGGCGGTATGGGGTCTACACTCACTTGTGCGGCATTTGTGGAGAATCGTGTTTTCCTGGCGCAGTTAGGGGATAGCCGTGCGTATCTAATACGTAACGGGAGTGTCCGTCAGGTAACGCAAGATCACTCCTTGGTGGAAGAGCAGGTACGCGCTGGTATTATCAGCCGCGAAGACGCTGAAGTATCTCCGTATCGGAATGTCATTACGCGCTCTATTGGGGCACCGGGCGTAGTACACCCTGATCTCTTCGAGGAAGAGATTCTAGTGGGCGATATCTGGGTGCTTTGTTCGGACGGTTTGACAACGTATGTTGACGATATTGAGATACTCAAAATTGCAGGCAGTTACGCTCCTTCCGAGGCGGCTCGGCAGTTTATTGAGCTGGCAAATGGGCGGGGTGGACGTGATAACATTACGGTTTTTGTGATTTCAGTGCGTGAGCTACGCTCGTATTCTGGGTAAATGATGGGGGCGCATGACCTCATTCCCGTCCCCTTTCCACGCTCATCTTGCCCTTTGGGTTCCGTGTTCCAAGACTGGGAGAAGTGTCTGCCTTCCCTGTATCCAGAGCGAAAGTTTCACCGTGTTGGCTTGGGCAGGTGTAGCCTCGTGTCATAATACTCCTTCTCTTTATGAAAAGAGAGCGGTAGGGTGAGGTTAAACGCGTGTGGTAGAAGTTTTCAAAGGCAAGTATCAAATAGTGCGCGAGATTGCTCGTAGCAACGATATTGTCTACGAGGCAATAGACACGAGTCTGAATCGGCGTATTGCGCTCAAAGAGTTAAATCTCACCGCTGGACTCACAGGACAGGCACGGCGTGAACGCATTGAACGGTTTCAGCGCGAAGCTCGCTCAGCAGGGCGGCTATCGCACCCCAACATCGTCTCTATTTACGATTTTGGCGAGGACGAAGGCAGATACTTTATTGCAATGGAGTATCTGGAAGGGCAGTCTCTCCGTGACCGTCTCTCTACACAGGGCGCACTCTCTCTTAAAGAGGGTATTGATGTAGCCTCTCAACTCCTTGATGCGATCTACTACGCCCACCAACATCAGGTTGTCCACCGCGATATTAAGCCCGACAATGTCCATCTTCTTCCCGGTAATAAGGTTAAACTGACTGACTTCGGTATTGCTCGTCTTACTGAAGAGCCTTCGCTTACCAGTAACGGTCAGATATTCGGTACGCCGAGCTATATGTCGCCTGAGCAGATAGAGGGGCGCAACATAGACCATCGCTCTGATATTTTTTCAATGGGGGTTCTGCTGTATGAGATTTTGACGGGCAGAAAGCCGTTTGTGGGCGACAGCGTGATTGGGATAACTTATGCAATAATGAACCAACCTGTGCCGCCAATGCCGGGCGTTCCTTACGGCATTGAGCAGGTAGTTCACCGTGCCCTTGCGAAAAGCCCCCTTGAGCGTACATACTCCGCCGAGCAGATGAAGCTCGATTTGCGTAATGCATCGGACGTGCCTTCTATGTTCTTAGGCGGCGGGTCTATGGGCTATCAACAGCAGCCCATGGGCAACTCTACGGGTACGTTCAATACGCCTCCACAAAACTACCCCGTGCCGCCGCAAGTTCCCTCGATGTCTCCTGCCACACAGAATCCCTACTATAACCAGAATCAGAGTGTGAGTAGCGGCGGAGGGGTTGTTTTTCAGCCGCTACCTGCGCCTATGGCTCCGCAACCACAACCTTTGGATGCTCAATCGTGGTCATGGAGCGGACAGCAGCCCCCTCCCACACAGTTGCAGTCGCCTCCACAGGCACAGATGACTCCTCAACAGATACAACAGCTACTACAGGCGAATGGTATTCCCCTCTATGTGCGCCCACATCGCGACCCTATCACACTCTCGGATAGCTCAAAGCGGTTTATGACGGCACTCTTTGTTGCCATTGTTGTTGGTGGGGGACTGGGGTTAGGTGCCCTCGCCTTTATGAAGAGTTTTGAGAAGTATCAGACCTCCATTGGTTCTCAAATTGTGGTGGAGATGATGACTAAAGGGAAAGCCGCCTACGATAACAAGGACTATGGTAAGGCACGTGGGTATTTTGAGGAGGCTAAGAGCGCAGACAAGGAGCGGACAAAGCGCGAGTCGTTGGACTATAGCCTTTCTGCGACCTATATCCAGCTGGGGCATATCGCGTTGGAGTCTCAGAATTGGAAAGAGGCACAGACTCTGTACGAAAAAGCACTTGCGATTGCACCGGAAAGCCTTGTGGAGATTGCCCGGAAAGGGCGTGTGCAGGCGCTAGACAAACAGGGCTTGAAGGAAGAGGCGAAAACGGAGAGGTCGCTTTTAAGCGGGAAGGATTCGAGTGCGCCGGATAAGTTGCCTACTGCCTCTCCGATGACCGCACCGCTCTCCTCTGACCAGGTATATGAGCGTTATCGTGCTGAGGCACGGCAGCTTATTGCAGAGGGCGATGCGTTATTTGATAAGGGGAATGTTGACGGGGCGCGTGACAAGTGGATGGAAGCATCTGGCAAAGCGGCAGGAGACACGCCTGAACATAGAGATGCTAAAGACCGCCTTGGTAACGTATCGCAAAAATAGGCGTTTATCCTACAGCGTCACCGTCCGCCCTAGTCACCCCTCGCCCAGAATTGGGAGAGGGGACGGGGGTGAGGGCTTGAGTTTTTCAAACGGAACAACTATTCCTTCGTAAGTCCCTTAGTGTTTTATCTTTTTCCTCACTCCTCACTGGTTCGGGGAGGGAGTGTCTGTGAATGACTCTGCTGGACGTTTGCGGAGCGTTATTGTATAGATTACAACCCGCCCTAGGTTTGAACGCTGAATCCTCGCGTATTTATCGGTAGACCGCAGGGTAATATGTTGCGGTACAATAGGGTGAAAGACGAACGCAAAATTTGTAAGTGGTTGAGGGATTTACCGCCACGGAGAGGCAGAGCGTGCGCCGCAACCTGATGCGTTTTGATACGGGGCAACGACACCCCTACGAGTTCGAGGTGACACACCACGAGATTCCCATGTGCGGGCTGCCAAAGTCTGCGGAGGGGCTGATTGTGGCACACCTCACCGATTTTCATGCGGGATATGCCTCTATAGACATCGTACATGAGGAGGTTGTGCGGCAGGTACAGGCGGTGTGCCCCGACTTGATCCTGTTCACCGGTGACTATGTTGACCGCCGTACCGATATTGCGGATAGCCCACTTCGCATCGAGCGCACTCTCGCTGCCATGAAAGCACCCCTCGGTAAGTTTGCGGTTTTGGGCAACCACGACCACTATCGCGGAATTGTAACCTCTACGCGCCTGCTTGAAAAAGCGGATGTACACCCTCTTTTGAACGAAAGTCTGCGCCTAGACAACGGACTCTGGTTGGCAGGAATAGATGACTATCGTGCTGGAACACCTCACATAAGTCAGGCTTTGGATTCGTTACCTTCAGACCAGACGAGCCTTGTAATGACCCATAATCCTGTGCTTTTTAGGCATCTTGAAAGCCGTAAAATCGTGGTGTTTTCGGGGCACACGCATGGGGCGCAGGTAGCAGTTCCTTTCCCCTCACCTAAGCTTGTTTGCTGGGTGAAGTTGGGGTCGCCTTATGTGGCAGGGTGGTATCAGAGGGGTGAATCGCGTCTATATGTGAGTCGTGGAATTGGTGTAACCCGTCGTCCGTACCGCTACCACTGCCCTGCGGAGGTGACGTTCTTCAAACTGGTGCCTACAAAGTAGCCCAGTCCGGGTGAACATTTCACGAAAGACGCAAAAAGCAGAGTTTATTGAGAGTTACCTCTGTTGGATGAATATTCTGGGGAGGTGAGGGTTATGGAAAACACGCTTTTTCTGGTGCCGTCTCTATTCGTCAGCCGGGTCTTTTCCTCTCTGTTCTCCAGATATTACTATTTCATGTTACGCAGTAAGTAGCCCTCAACCCCTAGCCCCTTCTCCCAATACTGGGCGAAGGGGAACTAAGGCGACCAGTTTACCAGATTTCTCCCCTGTTTTGGGTTCCAAAAAGCGGAATGTCCGATCTACAAACCTTTCAGACAGGCTCCCTCGCCCAGAATTGGGAGAGGGATGTCCGTTAGGACAGGGTGAGGGCTGGTTTAGATGCTCTGCGTAAGGTGAGTTAACCGCGTCAAGCCCCTTTGTTTGTCAATGAAAGTGTCGCCCTAGTATCGTGTTTAGCGAATCGTTGTCCATTTTCTGTAAAAGAGGCGTGTATTCCTGCCCTGCTTTCGGAGAGGAACATGGTATAATGGGGGTAGTTGGCGATACCTGTGAATTCCCGTTATTAACTGCTCTCTGCGTGCCAATGAGATTACCAATGGAGTTTTCGGCAATGTTTAGCCCATTTATACGAGTGCGTTACTCGCTTCGAGTCACGCCCTTTTTTTGTTGGTTCCTGCTTAGCTTCTCTCTCCTATCAGGAGGTAGCCACGCTACTGCCCAGCCGCACATTGATCTCACCGCCCTTCGCCCAGTATGGTACGGAATGTATTTTGGTAAGGATAAAGTGGGCTACACCTCCATTAACTTCAAGACTACCCGTTACCAAAATCAACCCGCCATCGAAATGAATAGTGATGCTCGTATGAAGTTACGCGTGCTCGGTTCTGAAGTAGAGCAGATTTCCACCCAACAGACCTTTATGGATGTTAAAGGGCGCATTCTGCGTGAGGTGATGGATATTCGTTCTCAAGCAAGCCGTATTCATCTTGAAGCGGACTTCAACTATAAGTCCTATAAGGCGGAGTGCCGTTTTGGAACGAGTGATGAGAAGAACAAGAAGACGCTTGACATTCCACGAGACGCTGCCATTATCGGTGATACCAACCTCCCTACACTGGGTGCAAAGATGAAAGTAGGGCAGAGGTTGACCCAATACTACCTCGATCCTATTTCGATTACGTTCCAAAAAGCGATTGTGGATGTTACAGGTCGGGCTAAGGTACGCGACCTTGTGACAGGGAGAGTTGTGGAGGTGTTTGTAACGACGAGTAACCTTT
>JAPLCR010000055.1 GCA_026392135.1 Armatimonadota bacterium | reverse complement strand
TCCATGTTAAAGGGTCTACATCGTTCATTGGGTCATTCGCAAACTCAGGGACTGCTACAGGCCATCCTACAAAGGCTCTGTCTGGGGTAGGAGGACCTGTGTGTATCGCCACCCCAAACGCTACGGCAAGAGCATCGTTGGAGCCGCACTCACAAGTATCCAAGAAAACGAAGTTATAGGGAGGGTAGTGCATTGCAGACTTGCCTGTGATGGGGGCGGCAAGCGCAGTAGCAACATCGCCATTCGTGACCCACCCGCCTCCAACTGCACCGGATGCCGCGTCTCCATAACTATTAGGAGTGCCGTGTGACCATATATAGTATGAAGTTCCCGGTGGAAGGTCAGTAAGGGACTCTCTCTAGTTAAAATCTTCCAAACCTCTAGGGAAAGGGAGACTATCGCCCAACGGAGTCGTCTTCCGCCCTAGTCACTCCTCGCCCAGAATTGGGAGAGGGGACGGGGGTGAGGGCTTCTGGTTTTCAACTGGAAGACTTATTCCAGAGTAAGTCCCTAATTAGATTCGCACGCAAGCGAGTAAGTTCTATACCTGTGTCAAGGCGCGTATGATTCGGGATAGCACATATTCCAATCGCCTCGTGACCTCTGAGCAGACTCCCGACTCCGTTGTTAGCAGGCAGGGTGTTTCCAACAACATACTGTTTGTTATAGGCAGTAGCGGAGTTAGATGCTGTATTCGTCTGCCCGATACTCGTCCAAGCATTGATGGTCACAGTTATTTGTGAAGCATCGTTGAAGTGAGTGCTGTCGAAATACACTAGCGGCTGAATGGGCGTAACCTGAGGGTAAGTGTAATACTTTTCCCACACGGTGGTTCCATTGATAAGCAGTTGGACATGGTTGATGAAGTTGTAGAATGTTTGGTTTGGCATACTCGCGATGCCGCTGGCTTCACAGTTTGTACCGCTGAACCACGTTGGCATAGGGTTATTGCCGCCATTTCGGTTGGGGTTGGGAACTCCAACGGATATCTGAGTATTCCCTACGGACGAACACAGTACCATCAGCAATCCTAGCAGGACTGTGCAGAATGAGCCGGTGCGCCTTCTGTGTACCAGCAGACAACCTCTATCTATGTGCATACCCCCTCCTTTATGTCAACAATAGGGTGAGTTTACGTTACTATAACACTAACACCGTTAACACTAACACCGTCATTTTACCCCCCCCGTGAAATGTCAAGTGGCTGTGCAGAAATACTTTAAATTGTGATAACTCCGACTTTTTCATCGGCGCAATCTACCGAGAGAGGAGCATTAGCAGGATATTTTTCTCGACTACCGAACTATCGTGAATAGCCGTGTGTCAAAAGGTTTGCATGAGGGAGACCTTTTGCTCAGGAGTGACTCGTTATGAATGTCTTTGGAAAACGCTTTGCCGTACAGCCTATGCCTCCGCACTCCGAATTAGTAGAGCCAAATAGCGGGAAGGCTGCAGGCTTGTCTACCGCGTCTCTGCTTGAGGAGCGAGAGGAGGAGGTGTGGGTAGAGCGAATATGTCAGGGCGATTTAGAGGCGTTTGACCACTTTATCACTCGTTATCGGGAACGCGCTCTGCGGCTGGCGGCTCTAGTCTTGCACGACTCCGATTCCGCTGAAGACGTGGTACAGGAGGCTTTTTTGCGCGTTTATGGTCAGATTGGTCAGTACCGAGGCGACTGTAGATTCTATACATGGTTCTATCGAATTGTTGTGCGGTGCTGTTTGAACCGAATGCGCGTTCCCTACTGGAAGCGCGAGCGGGAGTTCCTTTCCGAAGTGAGGTGGGAGGGTATGAGGAGTAGCCCTGAGATGGAGACCGAGGCACGGCTTACCGTCTCACAGCTACTGGCGGGTATCTCCCCGCCTCTACGCGCCGCGCTTCTTATGCGGGAGGTGGAGGGTATGGACTACGCGGAGATAGCGGCGGCGTTGGAGATTCCGGTAGGGACGGTGCGTTCGCGTTTGAATGCCGCGAGAGGGCAGTTTCGAGAGATGTGGAGACAGATTATAGAGGAGGCGAATCATGTCTGAGAGTTCGCAAGTGCAGGAGCCAGAGGAAGAGGTGCTGGATGCGCCTACACACAGAGCATTTCAAGAGGTTCTTATCTCCCAAAACCGCACCAAAGCGGGAGACCGCATGAATGAGCGTATATTGGTTCAGGTTGCCATGGGGCATGAGCTAGATAGTTGGACGACGCAACTCCTGCGCCGTCTTAAATGGATGGCGTTACCGCTTATTGGTGGTTTTGTGGTCTGTGCTTTTGGATTGCAGTGGCAGGAGAGCCGCCGTTTAGCCACCTATCACAAGTGGCAGGTACGGGGAGGAGTGAGTGGCCAGCCTGCTGTATCACGCGCCCCTATCGTACTGCCTCCGCCTATTTCTGTGGGTAAGCAGCCTTCCAATCACCAAAAGACAGGGGGGAAAGATGAGAACAACACTTTACCGCGTTAAGCGATTTGCGCCCTTGGATGTTATTTGGGGCGTTGTTAGGTGGATTGCTAGCTCTTGTAGTGAGACCCGGTACGGGTGAGCGGATAGCGCATGAGGTCACATTCAGCTTTAAGCCCACGCTTTTGATTAGAGGGCTGGGTTCCAGTAGCTTTGGTTTCAACGTATCGGGGCAATACCTATCAGATGCCCTCTTGAGCTACCTTGAAGCGCACCCAGAGGATAGCGATGCGGCTATTGCAGCTATTAGTCTGAACGTCGCGAATAGAGCTATTTCACGCGAGAAACTCTACAATAACCTACTGCTAGGGCGAGCGCGTGGCATTAGTCACGGAGGAAGCTCCATCGCGTACGGCAGAATGTTATCCGCCTTTCTGTTGCGTCGCTCTAAGGCGGCAAGCAGTTTAGCGGGAGGAGGGGGGAGTATGGCACCTGACCCGCGGTACATTACGTCTATCGAGCAATCGATGCCTAAGCCGCGCCCTCCGGTTAAAAGCGTGCCAATACCTATTGACCCGGAAGAGCAGCTGTTGTTGGAGGTTGCAGCGAAAGCCGTTAAAGAGGAGCCGAACAACGCCTACTTTCTTCTGTTTAACCACGCTATCCGTTTTCGTTCTGGGGATGACAAGGTCTTTCTTCGTATTGCCGAGTCGCCAGAATCCTACTACTGTAACCGCTACCTTGCCGAAGAGGAGGAGGCAATTCAGAGTGGAATTCGGAAGGCGTGCGGGGATTTGGGTGACGCTTTCTCAAAAATGCCTCACCCTAACGCGCCCTCCAGCGACTCTCAGATGACTTCACGTGCCCATAATATACTGTCAAAAATACAAGACTACGAAAAGAGCGGCGACATCCGGACTGCGGTAGCACTTCGTCAGGGGGGCATGGCCTACGCTCTTATGCTTATTCGCACGGATACGCATAGAGGCGAGGGACATGACGGGCAGTATCTTCTTGGGCAGATGTATCCACTGCGTGAATATTACGCGCTAAGTGCCTTCGGTCTCAACCGGGTATCTGCTGAGACTTACGCGGCATACCTGAGTAGACATGGATTTGCGAAAGAGGCGAAGTGGGCACTGATGTACCTTCCTAACGCTACCACTGCCTATACCACCACATCAATGGATAGCAGTACGTACTCCCTTACTATCACTGCACTCTACTGGTTTGGAACACAGTGGCTTGGGATTGAGGTATTCCTGTGCTTTCTATTGGGCGGTTTGGTTTCCCTCCTTTCGTATCGGAGCAGGTTCAGAGTTGGTGTACAGCACCGAACTAGACATGGTATCTCCGTACCCAGTGGCATAGGGGCATTTTTATCGTTCACTCCCTTCTTAATAAGTGTACTGCTAGGGCAGAACATGGGAACCGTCCCGAACATCTATTCATTGGCGGGTGTCCTGTTCGGGATTGGCGTACTACTAGGAGCGGTCACACTGGCTACAAACAGAAAAGTAGAGCTGAGTAAAGTACTCCTCTCTTTTTTCTGTTCTGCTTTACTGATACTCCTTACTATGGTCTTCGCACTGGGGCTAATGCAGACTATCGCATTTTGGACAGGTATACAAGGGCAACGCATACCAGAGGGTTACAACCACCAACAGGTATTCTTGGGCTGCTGGTTTGCAGTGGTGAC
Source organism: Armatimonadota bacterium (assembly GCA_026392135.1). Classification (GTDB taxonomy): domain Bacteria; phylum Armatimonadota; class Chthonomonadetes; order Chthonomonadales; family Chthonomonadaceae; genus CAIJLM01. The sequence goes on along the minus strand of JAPLCR010000055.1, from coordinate 807 downwards.
TCCCGTAGCTCTTCTAGCAGCTCTAGGGGCAGGGCTTTCCTTACGCGGCGTGCATCGTAGTAGTGCGACAAGAATCTATGCGAACACGTTTTTCCCCGCTTGTATGGTCTTCTTAACTCTCTTTATACTTTTGATTGCCAAAGGGGAGGGGAGTGCTGTCCTGCAGTTTTCAAATGGTAAAGCAGAGACCAGTTTCAATACCGGAGTGTAACGTCTCCTCTGTAGTCTCGTTCACGTTGTAGTATAGAGAGAGTACCCACTATCAACAGAATCCACCGCCCATCTGGGTGGTGGATATTTCTTTGTGTAATTTCTAATAGCTTCTTTCTATACCAGTACAATATCAAGTACTATGTATATCTATGTGTTTGCGTGCAACAGTATAGATAGAGGGCAGGAGTAGTTGGTGAAATACAACAAGAAAAGTGGCGTGGAACCAGAATTAGCGATTAGCTTTACAGAGCAGGCGCGGCAGTCTACCGCTTTGACGAGTAGGTCAGAGTATCAGATAGCGTTATTTTTTGCTTGCCTTACCTTTATATTAGTTGGTTCTGCTACCTATATCCTTACGTTGGGCGGGATAAGTAGTCTTGATAATGACTCGTACAGTTACATTGACGAGGCGCAGTGGGTTCTTCAGCACGGTTTTTCTGGTCAGTTGCGCCCTTATACGGGGAATGTGCCTAAGCCGCTTCCGGTACTGCTCTATGGAGCCGCCTATCATGTGGGTAGCAGTTTTATTTGGATAAATGTACTATGTACTGCCATATCGGGTCTTATTATAGGCATGATTTACCTAATAGGGAG
>JAPLCR010000262.1 GCA_026392135.1 Armatimonadota bacterium | reverse complement strand
TTTACTCCCATAACCCTGAACTCTTACGCTAAAACCTACTCTCCAACTAGCCTTTCAATCTCCTCGCGGTCGAGTGTAAATAGGTCGCCATCCATCTTCACCGCTCCAAGGCTCACAAGGCACTCTGTGAAGAGTTCGCGGGTGCGAAGCTCCAACTCCTGCATTCCTAGTGTCGTCATCACTTTCAGGATATGCTGTCCTTTCCGAACATGAGTACGCTCGTCGGCGCGAACATAGTCGCTGATATGAGCAAGAAGTGTGTCGTTGCGGCTACGAGCTTCGTCTATCAGCCCTCCGATAGTCTTCAGCACGCCAATCTCCCCGAACAAGTTAATCTCCGCCATCGCGAACTCCGGCTCCATTGGTCCCCGGCAGGTGCTGCTAGTAAGGCGGTTTGGCATCTCATAGGGGTCGTAGCCTGCCGCAAGAAGGGAGTTATGCCCTATCTCAGTATGCCGTGCCTCATCCCATGTAATACGAGCGAGGTCGTACTCTGCCTTAAAGTCCTTAAAGCGAATATCCCAAAGGAAGGTTCCAAATGCCTCAATAGCGTCCACCTCATCGCGCTGTGTGCGTATAAAACGAAGCCGTTGGTCTTCGTAACTGCCAATCTCATAGCGGGGTGCGCCGTCGGCTACGTTATAGTCGCCCGTGTGGTAGAAGGTGTCGAAACGGCTGTCGCGGCAAGGAATCACACCGCGCAGGTAAGGGGTCGTGTCAGTACGCAAAGGGGTTGGGGCAGGAGTGCGTGCTTCTACGCCTGTCACTCCTCCAATGCTCGCCAGAAGACTTTTCAGGTGCCATCGCCACCGCTCAAGGCGAGGAGCCTCTATTCCGCCCTCCACATAAGCCTCTATTGCCTGCTCCGCCCACTCTAGCATCGGCTCGTAGTCTAGCAAAACCTGTTTCAAAACGCGAATGGTGGGAGCATCGGTAACGGGGCACGTGTCGTCAATATGATGACGGTACGCCACTTCAATAGCGCGTCCTAGCACAAGGTGAACCCCTATCAGCAGCTCCGGTGTGTCGCTCGCACTCAGAAGTTCGTCGAGGAGAGCATCTATCTCCGCATCGCGATAGGAGTCTATCTGCGGGAGGCGTATCTCCATCTCAAAAAGCCTGTCGCGCAGGCGTTTCGCCGCGTCGAAATGCCAGAAAATATGCCGCCCCGTCTCTAGTTTCACCTCGAAGTCAGGGATGGTAAGCGTCCAAGAGCCAAGCCCCTGTCCCAGTCTCCGCTCAAGGTAAAAGAAGCGTAAAAGTCGTTGCGCCCCCTCCTCCACGGTGAACTTACCGCCCATACGCCTTCTATCTTTAGGGAAGTGGTAGGGGTAATCTGCGCGTCGTTGCACTGCAGCGTTACGCTGTTCGGAAATGGATACGGGGCTGATGGTTGGGGTTGAGTGTTCGGTTTGAGACATGATGTTACTCCAAGAATAAGGGTTGGCGGTGTTGTGTTAAGGAGACTCAAACCTAATCTCTTCCCAAATATGGAAGACGTTAGGTTTAAAATAAAAGGATGACCTGAGCCGTTACGAAGCGCGTTAAACGCCCGTAGGGGGGGGGCTACGTCGCGGCTTGTTCAGCGATTGAGGGTCAAGGAGTAAGGGGAGAGCCAAGCGCGGCACGCCCATTCGCCCTGTAATGGAGTTCGCCATCTCTCTCAAGAAAGGCCAAACCTGCATATCTGCGCTCACATTGCAGTAGATAGAAAAGAATTCTACAGGCATTACCGCATCCGCTTCAAGGTGTAAACGATAGGTTGCCTTAATCTCTAAGACTTTCGCCTCCTCTTGATATCCTTGCACAGTATATTGAAGCAAGAGAGCAGGTTGGGAGGATTCTATTTCTTGACACTTGAAAGAGCGGCTTACCGTTACGGAAAAGCCGGCGGGCTGTGAGGATATAGCCTCTGGGTTGGCGTGACAAGCCATATCCTCCAAAGTAATATCAACGAGGCGAAGCCCTTGAAGGTATTGGCGGTACTGTTCTGTAGAAAGTGCTTTCCGTGCCGATGCAAAACTAGGCAACTTGTAGTTGGTAATCGTCATTTGGGTTGTCAACACCTGTCGGAGTAACGGCGTTCAAACCACGATAGGTTGTAACGCGCATTTGCGAGTTGTCATGCCAGCGTCCAGAGATAGACTGTATCTCTTCGTTCACTATTTCGCGAATAGTACTTCGGAATTCTATCTGTGCGTCTTGATACGCCAGCCCTTGTGCAAGTAAGTAAGTGCTAAGTTTATTTAGGCTTACTGACTGCTTGCGAGAGGCGCGGACAAGTTCGGCGTGAAGCATAGGCGGAACCCGTAACATCATGCTTCCGCTATAGTCCTCAGCAGACTCTTTTTCTGGTTCGGGTAGGGGCACTCCCTGCTCCAGCATATCAGGAATTAGAATTCGCTTGAGTTCTTCTAGCGATTCTAAGGTTTCTGGAACGGTTTCTCCTACCGCAACAAAGGTATTGCGCCCTAAAATGGGTATAGTAGCGACGTAACCCCCGCCTTCATTAGATGATAGCGGACGCACCTCTACCGTATATGGCAGT
>JAPLCR010000051.1 GCA_026392135.1 Armatimonadota bacterium | reverse complement strand
TCGCTATTCTCTTCTTTCTTGGAAAACTTGACCTATACCCACACGAAAGCCTATAGACCCATAAAGGATAGTGTTTGCTGGCTTATAGAGATAAAGGACTATAGGCGTTATCAGCGAACAAAGGCGATTGATTTGGCGGATGAGATAGCCTTGAAAATGCGAGATAGCCTCGCGATGATAGCGGTAGCGCGTATCAACGCCTATGACGCAACAGAAAGTGCGATGGCTCAAAGCGCTTCAAGGTGTTCACAAATGCGGATAGTTCTCCATCTGGAACAACCTAATACTCACTCCAAACTGTTCCCGCGTGCAATTAACCTTGCGAATGTGCAAGATAAGTTGAAGAAACTTATAAAATCAGTAGACCCACACCCGCAAGTTGTTGAAATGAGCCAGATGCGCTCTCTTAGTTGGTCAGTTAGCAGTATCGCTACCGCCACAACATAATCAACATGGGTTACGAGGCGGCGGACGCTTCTTGCTTTTCAGGCTCTTTCGCGTCTTTCTTGTAGAGACCGCACATACCCGTCATATCGCTCTCTGGAACGCCGGGAGTGCGGTAGTACAAGAAGGCGAGAGCCTATTCCGGGGTCATCTTCTCGACAAACGCTTTCGCTTCACGAATAACTTCACGGCTATGAGGGTCGTGTCCTTTTAATCTCATCACTCACCTCCTCAATTTTCTTGATTAAAGTGTACCAGAGAAATGCAAGCCCTCACCCCGTCCTGCGGGCAACTCTCTCCCAATTCTGGGCGAGGGGCTTGCCTGAAACAGGCTAGCGCATTAGCCACCTATCCAGAACCACAAACACGAAGAGGCTCACGCTTACCCAACCATTCAGCGTGAAGAAGGCGAGATTCACCTTACTCAGGTCGTCAGGCTTGACGAGACTCTGCTCCCACGCTATCAGGCATGTTACCACTGCCACCCCTGCGAAGTACCAAAAGTGTAGCCCGAAGCCTATTCCGATATAGACCAGTAGGCAGAGCATCAGCAGGTGCATTAGGCGCGAGACGCGCAAGGCGTTTGCCTTACCTATCCGCTTAGGCAGGGAGAAGAGGCGTGGGTCTTGCGAGTCGAACTCATAGTCTTGCAGGGCGTAGATAATATCGAAGCCGCCTATCCAGAGCATCACCACAAGCCCTAGAAAGACAGGGAGCGGGTTCAACTCTCCGCGCACTGCTATCCACGCTCCTAGCGGTGCCAAGCCAATTGCAGTGCCTAGAACCAGATGACACAGTGAGGTGAATCGCTTAGTGTAGGAGTAGCCCAGCAAAAAGACTAGAGCGATGGGAGACAGAAGGAGGCAGAGGGGGTTGAGTTGCCATGCCGCGATCTCGAATAGCCCCAACGCAAACACTAGAAAGAGAAGTACTTGAGAGCGGGAAAGGATACCGGCAGGAATGTGCCGCGTTGCAGTACGCGGGTTCTCCTTATCGATGTTGGCATCTGCAAGACGATTAAACGCCATTGCTGTGCTACGTGCCCCCACCATCGCTATCAGTATCCAGAATATAACTCGCCCTGACGGAAGCCAATGAGGCAGTTCACGCGCCGCAAGCAACATACTTATCATCGCGAAGGGGAGCGCAAATATCGTATGCTCAAACTTCACCATCTGCAAGAGAAGCCGAACTTTGCGGAGTATCCCGTCCATACTATTCCTCCTCAACCTGCCACTGCGGCATAAGCGTCTGCTCTATCCCAAGCTGTTGTAGGATACGTGCCGCCATAAAGTCGACCAGATCCTCTATGCTTTGCGGCTTATGATAGAAGCCGGGTGCTGCAGGCAGAATGGTTGCGCCTGCTTCTGCGAGTTGGGTAAAGTTTCGAAGGTGAATCAAGTTCCATGGGGTCTCACGCGGCACAAGAATCAGTTTGCGCCGCTCTTTAAGGCAGACATCCGCAGCCCTCGTGATGAGGTCATTACTGATACCGTTGGCGATGCGCCCTGCTGTCCCCATTGAGCAGGGAACGATTACCATTCCATCGTGGCGAAAGGAGCCGCTGGCAGGTGGGGTAAAGTAGTCGCGCTTCTCTACGAAGCGGAGGACGGGAGTATCTATACCGATGAGGGATTCTGCGGTGATATTCTGTGGGTGGATGCCTGTTCGGAGAGTGCAACATATATTTCAGAGTAGTGCTGTATGGCGACCTGCAAGAAGCGAATAGCGTAGGGTGCCCCGCTCGCGCCCGTTATCGCGACGACGAGTTTGCGCTCCATGTTTATAAACCCCGTGCTGTTGAGGTCAGCGACGAGAAGTCTCCTACTGCCTGAACCGAGAGTATACGTGATGAGATTAAGTGTGTTGTTGCCTCACCAAGAAGAAGCATATCGTGTGCGGGTAGGCGTTGTTCACAGACCATTTTGGAGAACAGGTCGCGCCCAGTAATAATACCTGCGGGGTCGTGTCCAATGGGGTCGAGGGCACGTACAATGCCTGCATATACCCCCATGTAGGTATAGGGGTGGGGATAGTTGCGTCCGGGTATCTGCGCTGTATACTCCACTTTGAGGGCGGCAAAGAGCCTGTAGCCCTCTTTTAAGTGGGCGCGTGCCTCCTCATAGACCTCTCTGGCAAGTGCATCTTCGTAGGTTTCACCATGCTCAAGCCGTCCTCCGGGAAAGCCGAATATACCGCGCCTATCTCGTACAACAAGGACTTTACCGCCAGAGAAGGCGATGACATGAACGGAGGTAGTGGGAGCATCTGCGGGGAGGGAGGCACACAGAAAGCCCGTCAAGCGAACGGGCTGCTCTCCCCAGTTCATCTCTTCTATGAAGAGGGGAATAGGCATACTTTGTGGTGCTTCGTTCTCCTGACTTTGGCTCATAGTCCCAGACTACTCCATATCTTATCTATTTTCGTCTTGATTTCGGGTGACATCTCTATGACATCGGGCCATTCGCGTTGAAAGCCCTCCGCAGGCAGTTTGCGTGTACAGTCGAAACCGACCTTCGAGCCAAAGCCCAAGCCTCGCGACGCATGGTCAAGAACATCAATGGGTCCCCTTACAACGCACATATCGCGTTCCGGGTCTATATTATTCCCCAAACGCCACAAACACTCCTGCGTGTTCTGTACATCTACTTCGCTATCGAACACAAATATCATTTTGGAGAACATGGCTTGCCCCAGTCCCCAGAGGGCGTGCATCACCTTGAAGGCGTGCCCCGGATAACGCTTTTTGATGGAGACAAAGACAATGTTGTGAAAGATACCCTCGGCAGGCAGGTTCATATCCTGCACTTCCGGCACGGTCAGCTTCAGAAGCGGGAGGAAGAGGCGCTCCGTCGCTTTGCCCAGCCAGAGGTCTTCCATAGGCGGTCTGCCTACGATGGTAGTGGGGTATACCGGATTTTTGCGGTGCGTGATAGCGGTGACTTCAAGGACAGGATAGTTATCGGCAAGCGAATAGTAGCCGGTATGGTCTCCGAAAGGACCTTCTCGGCGCAGTTTCAAGGGGTCTATTTTTCCTTCAATCACAATTTCTGCGTCTTCGGGAACCTCTACATCCACCGTTTTCGCCTTTACGAGGTGGACGGGCTTCTTGCGTAAAAACCCTGCGAAGAGCATCTCGTCAATGCCCGGAGGCAAGGGAGCCGTCGCGCTGTAGGTGAGGGCAGGGTCACCGCCTAGAACTACGGCGACATCTATGAGTTTGCGCTGTTCTGCGCTGATGCGTGCGTGTTCTGCCCCTACCTTGTGCATCTGCCAGTGCATAGCAGTAGTGCGTTTATCGAATACCTGTATGCGGTACATTCCTACATTGCGTTTGCCGTTGTTGGGGTCATGTGTA
>JAPLCR010000103.1:1681-5142 GCA_026392135.1 Armatimonadota bacterium | reverse complement strand
GTTATCACAAAAGGGGTTTCACGTTAAGACATTAAAGGTGTACAATGAGTGAAGTGAATCGCTATAGACAGGCGACGTTCGGTACAGTGGTCGCAGTGAATGGCGTGAACATTGTGGGGGAAATCACAGACACGATAAAAATAGATACACCTCCGCGCTAAGTCTATTTTTACCACCAAAACCTATACCTATACCTATCTAGAGTAGGTGGCTTAAAGAACTAGGAAGAGTACACCTATTGATGGTGATATGCCTTCTCTCTAAGGGACTTACTCTGGAATAAGTCTTCCAGTTGAAAACCAGAAGCCTGAAAACCAGAAGCCCTCACCCCCGTCCCCTCTCCCAATTCTGGGCGAGGAGTGACTAGGGCGGAAGACGACTCCGTTGGGCGATAGTCTCCCTTTCCCTAGAGGTTTTGGAAGATTTTAACTAGAGAGAGTCCCTAACCAAGAATGAGAGCGGTGCTTTACAGCGGCATCCTTTACTAAATGACCTTTACAAAATGGCGACCGATAGCAGATAGTCCCTCTACGCCGCTTTGGGAGGGGTGAATTATGGATCGAGGAGAGACTATGCAGTTTTCAACACGCGCTATACACACCGGAGGGGCGAACGAGTCCGCAGCAGGAGATGTCGTTCCACCTATCCATCTAACAACGATATACTCCTACGCAGAGCCGGGGGTCACTCAGGCAGGATATGAGTATATTCGCTATGGAATGCCCCTGCCGCCTGCCCCTCTCTCTGCTTTAGTTCGGGGCAGGCGGCAGTAGACTGCGCCTTACGAATACTGCGTCCGGGCGACGCACTACTTGTAAGTGAAGATATTTACGGTGGGACAGTACGTCTTATTGAGGAGATAATCCGCCCAATGGGCGTAGAGGTCGTCTTCGCGTCGACGTTGGACATGGAGGGCTTTCTCAGGCATCTCACCTCCAAGACGCGACTGATATGGGTAGAGACTCCTTCCAACCCGCTCCTCAGAGTTACAGACGTGCCGACTCTCTGCCAACGGGCACACCAGAACGGAACTCTCGTTGCAGTAGATAGTACCTTCGGAACGCCCTACTTTCAGACACCTCTGGATTGGGGCGCAGACATCGTTATGCACTCCATGACCAAGTACATGGGCGGACACTCCGACCTACTCGGCGGCGTATTGACGGTACGTGACCCTGCGCTACGCGCTCAGCTCTTCGAGGTGCAGAAGGTATCTGGTGCAGTCGCCTCCCCTTTCGATTCGTGGCTGACCTTGCGCGGCTTACGCACCCTTGCCGTCCGAATGAGAACACACGCCCACAATGCCCAAAAAGTAGCCGAGTACCTAGAACAACATCCCAAGGTATCACGAGTCTACTATCCCGGTCTGCCCTCCCATCCTCAACATGAGCTTGCCAAGCAGTTAATGACAGGGTTTGGGGGTATGGTCGGCTTTGAAATTAAGGGAAACGTTAATGAAGCTCGCGCCGTATTGCAGAGTACAAAGCTATTTCTACTCGCGGCGAGCCTGGGAGGAGTGGAGAGCATTATCAGCTATCCCGTCCTAATGTCTCATGCAGCTATGACCCGCGAAGAGCGTTATGCGCGGGGCATACAAGACAACTTTTTGCGGCTCTCGGTGGGATTGGAGGAGAGCGAAGACCTAATCGCCGACCTGGCAAACGCACTCGCCACACTATAATAACCCTATGGCAATGATGACATCGAACAACCTACGGCGCGGTATAGACGTTCCGCTCCTCCTCATTACCTACACCACGACACTCTTCGGCATCCTCATGCTGTATAGCGCGACTCTGGGTGACAAGATAAACTACGCCAAGTCACAGATAGTATGGCTAGTCGTCGCCTCTTTTGCACTCGTCGTTGGGTCACAAATCGACTATAACCGCTATGGACGCTGGACGCGACACCTCTACTGGCTGAACCTCGGACTACTACTGTTTGTAAAACTGAAAGGGCACGGCGCGAAAGGAGCGGTGCGCTGGATAAAATTTGGCGGGTTTCAGTTTCAGCCCTCCGAGTTCGCGAAAGTAGCACTCACAATCTGTCTGGCGTACTATCTTGTAGAGAAGCGCGAAGAGGTAAAAGATTTTTGGGGTCTTGTCAAATCGTTCTTCTATATTGCTGTTCCGACCGCCATTATAATAGAGCAACCAGATTTAGGCACGGGTCTGGTGGTCATTGTGGTCTGGCTCTGTATGGTGTTTATGGCAGGAGCAAAAGGGAAGCACCTCGCCATCCTATTTATAAGCGCAACTCTACTATTTCTTAACTCGGCTTGAACCAATTCCGTTGAAAACCCATCCGCCGTCGCAATTGGCTCAGGCGGCGCATGGGGCAAGGGGGTTCTCAAAAGCCAATCGGTGCGAGGCGGCTTTATTCCTGAAAAACAGACCGACTTTATCTACACCACCATCGGGGAAGAGTTAGGATTTTTTGGTGGTCTTTTTGTCCTAATGCTCTACCTCCTTCTTCTCTGGCGTGGGCGTGCTATTATTATTGCCGCTTACGAAGACGAACCCGGCAAGTTAATTGCGACGGGCATCGTCACTATGCTCGCATTTCATATCATCGTTAATGTAGGTATGAATATTGGTATTATGCCCGTTACAGGCGTTCCCCTTCCGCTCATATCAGCAGGGGGCAGCAACCTCATCTTCATTTTCTTCGCCATCGGCATTCTCCAGAGCATTATTAAGAACTGCAGAGACCTCATTTTCGGTTAGCCCCTTGACAATTCCCCTAACTCTGCTTATAATATACCCAAAGCACTTTGCAATTCAAAGTTTATTTAGAATGGGAGCCATAGTGCCGTATGATAGTGCGTGAACCCCGTGAACCCTGCCCGGAAGAAGCCAGAGAAAACCTCCGCATCATACGCGAACTGATGGAGCGCTCAACGCGCTACTCCACGTTTTCCGGTATGTCGGGGATATTGGCAGGTTCTGCCGCAATACTGGGCGCAGTTCTAACCCATAGCCTCCAGCCTAAGAGCGGCAAGATGTTCCTACTTATCTGGTCGGTAGTCGTGGTTTTCGCCTTGACGAACGATTACTTTCTGACAAAGCGCAAGGCACGCGGAGTAGGAAAGCACATCGTCTCCCGCTTAGGGAAGCAGATGGGTCTTGCGAGCGTTCCCGGCTTTGGCATGGGCGCACTGCTGACACTGTTCTTCTGGCAACACAACCTGCTAGACTACATCTACCCGATATGGATGCTCTGTTATGGAATAGCGGTACTGGCGGTAGGACTGTTCTCACAACGAGAGGTCTCCTATCTCGGATACGCCTTCTTGGTAGCTGGAGCCATCAACCTACTTCTGTTTCCCGCGCACGGTTTAGTTGGCATGGCACTCTCCTTTGGGGGGCTACATATTATTTATGGGATTATCATTGGAAGGAAAGACCGCCGTGAGGCGGAGCGAAGGGATATGGGAATCCGATGAACGACACAGAACT
>JAPLCR010000103.1:767-1648 GCA_026392135.1 Armatimonadota bacterium | reverse complement strand
AAAGGTACGCCTCGGTATCTTTTCGACGATACTCGCTCTGGGGGAGGTAGATTTCAAATACCTCAAAGAGACCCTCAGCCTCTCTGATGGAAACCTCAGCACACACCTTGCTCTACTTGAGGAGCGAGGTTATATCGCGGCGCATAAAGAGTTTGTTCGCCGAAAGCCGCGCACTACCTATACCCCAACCGATATAGGACGGGAAGCCTTCCAGAGATACCTTACCACCCTCGAACGGATTGTTCGCGCCGTCGAGATAAAAATGCCTCCTGCCAAATAGCCTAACCTATCAAAAACAAGAAGGAATACTAACCCAATGAAGCGAAATTATAACCCGTTGGTACATAAATGGGAGCAGAAATCCCGCGCACTAGCCGAACAGGTCACATCGCGCAGAATCGAAAACGTGTGTGAACATTTACGTCTCCTTACAGACGAAGGAAACGCGGCTTTTCCTAAACCGCTTCCCTCGTTGCACCCATCGCCCAGTATGGAGATTCGTATGTTTGCACTCTTCTCCGATTAAAATTTTCGCCCCTCCTTTGCGAGACAGGCATGACTTCACAGCAACAATCTGACCCTGCACTTCAGGCACTCTCTTACTACCTCAATCGCTCCGATGAAGAGCTTGACTTGAGTCGCGCCGCTCTGGTGATTGCTTCGGCACACTATCCCTCTCTTGTGATAGATACCTACCTCAAGCAGTTGGCACAAATGGAGCGCACATTACGCCCTCCGCTTCGCTCGGCACATACCCCCCTTCAACAGGTTGCGCTCATAAATGCGTATCTCTTTGATGAGCTAGGCTTTGAGGGTGACAGGCAGGACTATTTCGACCCGCGCAATAGTTTTCTGAATGAGGTTTTAGACCGCAAGCGCGG
>JAPLCR010000103.1:0-722 GCA_026392135.1 Armatimonadota bacterium | reverse complement strand
CCTCATCTATCTCGATATAGCACAGCGGCTTTTTCTACCCATCTTTCCCGTTGGAATGCCCTACCACTTTTTTATGCGTTATGAGACCCCGCAACAACAGTTCTATATAGACCCTTTCTACGGTGGAGCCATTTTGACCGAAACAGAGTGCTTTGACCGTATCTCGGAGATAGCGGGAGAGACTGTCCTCTACGACCCCACCTATCTTCAGGTCACGCCGAAGCGCGTCTTCCTGTATCGCCTTCTCAACAACTTGAAGCGGCACTACTTAGAAAATAATAGATACGTACAGGCAGAAATCGTGCTTAAACAGCTACTTATAATCCTGCCTGAATCGATTCCGAACCTGCGCGAATTAGGCAAAATCAGCCTACAGGATAAGCGTTATCCGGAAGCACTAGACTGGTTTCAACGCTACCTCGACGCAGAACCAAACGCACAGGACGCGCCTTATATCGTAGAAGCGATGAGCGAGATACACCGGCTCAAGGTTGCGCGAAACTAGGCTACAGATGTATTGTCGGAAGGAAAAGATATACGCAATGAAATGCACTCGCCTCTTCGCTGTCTGCACGTTCGCCCTGATTGCACTGAATGCCCCTCCCGCTCTTGCTCAAAAACCCGCTACGAACAGCACAACTTTCGCTACCGCCGTTCGCGAAGGCAAGCGCCCCCGCTTAACCGTACTCATCTCCATAGACCAGTTTCGCGGCGACTACCTT
>JAPLCR010000064.1 GCA_026392135.1 Armatimonadota bacterium | reverse complement strand
AAGTCTTTTGTCCACGCATAGTGACAACAGTTTACCTCAAACCCGACCCCCATTTGCTGGGGGCGGTACTTAGCAAAACGAACAGTATGGTTAGGATAACCACCACAATAGTCACGGCTAGCCCAGTGGGGAAAGACCTCTTAATGGGCGGCTTCTCTTCGCGTTGTAAGAGGTAGGGAGAGGGCTTGGGGGGCGGTAGATGCGGGGGATTCTCTTCCGAAATAGGCTCTCCAAGTATCTTACCGCACTTCCAGCAGGGATCTTTCTCCGTAACATCCTGACTAGCGGTTCCGCAGTGGGGGCAGTGTAGGCGCGACATAACCAGTCCTCTTCTTGAGTAATCACTCATGGGTATCTCACAAAATCGAACAGAACTACCCTACGGGCAGACCTTTCTTCCGACTGGAAAAGGATACCCTCGGTGGGTAGGCTGAGGGGCAAGCCGATTCGTTCTTAAACACAAGGAGAGAGGGCAGGCTTCAAATTAGAAACCCGCCCTCTCACTCTTTATGGTGTTTTTAGACGGATAGGGTCGGCTTACCGGGCTTCCAGTCGGAAGGGCAGAGACCGCCTGTTTGCAACGCTTGAAGCACGCGCAAGGTTTCGTCTGTGCTTCGCCCGATGTTTAGACTGTTGATGACCGCATACTGTAGAACTCCGTTGGGGTCAATAATAAAGAGACCGCGCAGAGCGATACCCTTATCCTCAAGAAGTACACCGTATTCACTGGCAACCTTCTTCGTGATGTCTGAGGCGAGAGGATACTGCATCTCTCCTAGCCCATGATTGTCGCGGGGGGTACTCATCCACGCAAGGTGAGAGTAGATAGAATCGATGGAGACACCTAGCATCTCTGTATCCAACTCAGCAAACTCCTCCATCCTATCCGAAAGAGCAGTAATCTCTGTAGGGCAGACAAAAGTGAAGTCGAGAGGATAGAAGAAGAGGACGAGCCACTTTCCGCTGTAATCTGCAAGCGAGACGGTAGAGCCGACGGTCTTGGCTGTGTCACCGGGTTTTGCAATCGGCATAGTAAAGTCTGGGGCAGGGGAGCCGACTTTAGCAAGGGACATATTCATATTCTCCTGAAATGTGGGGTTAGTAGGTTAAACTCTTCCTTCAAGATACCTCTCGCACGTTATTAGAGTCAACTGGTATACGGCATTGAAAACAGGTTATCTTCTTTTTCTTTTTGAACGCACTATCAAGTGTAGCGGTAAAAGATTACATTCCTGTCAGAGAGAAGTGAAGAGCGCAGGTTTCTATACGCAGGGCACTCCTCAATGGTTCCTTTTCCTGAAGTATACACTTACACACTCAATACACGAATGGGCTTCTCTAAAGGAGGAGAGGTAGCCAAACGGCTCAACAATCTCTCGTGAAACCGGAGTAGTTTAAGAGGAAACGACAGGTGGTGAGAGTGAGTATAGCTATCAAGGAAAGAGGTGCAGTAGGGAGGTAGCAGTGTAGCAAGAGGGAGGGGGAATTCCCCCTCCCTCTTATGGGTGCGCTATAGATGTGAAGCCTTGGTTACTGTCTTAGGAGAGCGAGAACCTGGTTCGGAGCCGAGTTCGCTTGTGCCAACACCGATTGAGCCGCCTGCTGAATAATCTGGTTCTTACTGTAGTTGACTACTTCAGAAGCGACATTGGTATCGCGAATTTGGCTTTCCGAGGCAGTGATGTTCTGTGTGCTAGTACCTAATGACCGTACAACACTTTCGAGCGTATGCTTTTGCACGGAGCCGATAGTGGCTCTGAGGCGTGAGACATCCGTAATCGCATTGTCAATAATCTGGAGGGCATTGGTAGAGCCGGATGCCGTCGTAACGTTGATAGTCGAGAGGTTCTGCCCAGAGAGTATGGTAGCACCTAATGACCCAGTTCGCACATCCCCAAGGCTCGCCCTGACTATCTGCCCCGCATTAGCACCAATCTGGAACTGAAGGTCGTTATTGCTGATGATCGCAACTGTGGCGTTAGTGGAGGAGCCAGAGGTGCTGTTGCCTTGCTCGGTAAGGAGAATGGAGTTCCCGTAGGTGTCGGTAATACGAAGTCCGCTGTCTGTTGTCGAACGCCCTCCTACAAAGGTGGAGACTACACTTGTTACTACTCCATTCACCAGCCCAGAGGCGGTGACCGTGACCGTTGCATTGCTTCCTGTAACAGAGGTTCCTGACGTACCTACGATAAGGTTGGAGGTCTCTTGTAGGTTGATGTTGAAGTTTCCGCCGTAGTTCTGCTGAGTAAGAATGATAGAACCCGAACCGTTTGCCGCGCTAAAGTTTGCAGAAACACCTGTTGTACTAGCGGCATTGTTGATTTTATCAATCAAGGCTTGCACGGTATCTGCACCAGTAATTTGGACGGTCTGTCCGTTAATGACAATGCTACCGCCCGAACCCGTTGAACCTCCGCCAACCGTTGCGATAGTTGCATTCACACTGGCATAAGTGGCACTGCCCGTAGCCTGAGCGCGGGTTGCAGCGTTGTTGACGGTTACATTGACGGTACCATTCTGAATGGTGACACCCCCAAAGGTTCCGCCAAAGTTAATGCCGGAAATAAGTGAAGTGTTTGTGGTTGCCGCAGAGACACCGGATGTACCATCAAGCAGTTTCTTGCTCCCGTACTGGGTGTAGTTGGAGATGCGGTCGATACTAGCAAGAGCCGCTGTCACCTGAGACTGGTCTGCTTGAAGGGCATTGTCGTCGTTGACTCCGGTGTTGGAGGCGTGTACGGCAATTTGGCGTAGACTTCGGAGCAGGGTGTTGACTTCGGTCAGTCCTCCCTCTGCTGTTTTGAGGAGGTTCGTAGCTTCCTGACTGTTGGAGATGGCTTGGTTGATACCATCGACTTGAGCGCGGAGGGCTTCGGAAATCGTAAGACCGGTAGGGTCGTCTGCCGCACTGTTAATACGTAAACCGCTCGACAATTTTTCGATGCTCGAGCTGACGTTAGAAGAGACTTTTTGCAAGTTGTTCAACACGTTCAACGCGTTGAGGTTAGTGTTAATTCGCAATCCCATTGTGTTTTCCTCCGTGAAAATACCCGTTGATACTGCTATAGAAGCTCTATAGGAGATCACCATCCGGCATCCTGCCGAGTCGGGCGTATTGGTTCATTCTGAACCGGTGGTAGATTTAAGTTTGACTGCAACTCCGCACGCTGAAATGGCGGAATATCCTTAGGTCAAAACGATTTTCGGCGCGATTCACCGCAATTATTAGGGAGTTTTTTATTTTTTATGTTAATTTTGCGATGGAATGTGGAATAACAGGAGGTTTGGGCAGTTTTGGGGGTAATTTCGTGGTTTTTTTGAATACGTGGTTCGTTTGGGAACAAATTATGGTGTTAAGCACTCTGTATAAGAGACGGTTCAAATTTAACAAAACAAGTATTAGGTGGTTGTCCTGAAATCTGCAACGCTCACCCATTGAAACACCCCTATTCTCTAAAAAGGAAGCAGGAATATCTGTACTGCTTCGTAAAAGAGATATCGAAATTACCCTCAAGGAGGGTACTATCCTTTCCCGCATTGTGGAGGTTTATATTAGAATGAAACACTGTCTTGTATCGACTACCCCTATCCGCCTTATACGGCGCACTATTCTAAGTTGTCTTGCGGTAGGTCTATTTGCCGCAAGCCTCTCTACATCGCAGGCTCAGTTGGGCATAGCCCATAGTTGGGGCTACGATTTTCGCGGACAGTGTTGCGCTTGGCATGGCGCTGGCGGCACGCTTCAACGGCAGCCCTTCCCGCACCTTTGTAGTGTTGGGCGATGGAACGACTATCGATAAAAACAAGCCCGTACTGGTATTGGGGATAACCAACGCAGTGCAGATAGCGGCGGGCGCGGAACACTCCTACGCTCTGCTTGTAGATGGAACGGTACGCGCATGGGGACGTAACGACTCCGGTCAGTTGGGCGATGGAACAGGTATCAATCGCTCTGTTCCCGTACCAGTTTCTGGACTAACCAAAGTGGTGCAGGTTGCGTCGGGACACGACTGCGGTATCGCGCTCAAATCGGATGGAACGGCGTGGACATGGGGCTATAACGGGAATGGTCAGATTGGGGATGGAACGGGTACTAATAGGAGTACTCCTGTGCAGGTGACAGGGCTTACTAACGTTGTACAGGTAGCGGGCAGCTGGTCGGCAATGCTCGCGCTCAAATCGGATGGAACTGTATGGGCATGGGGAAACAACAACGCAGGGGAGTTGGGAGATGGAACCAATGAAACGAAGTTCGCTCCTGTACAAGTTTCTGGCATCACTACGGCTATACAGATTGCGGGGGGCGGGCTGCATTCGTTGGCACTCCTCTCGAACGGCTTTGTCATGGCGTGGGGCGACAATGAGAACGGTGGGTTGGGAGATGGAACACAGGTAAGCAGGAACACTCCTGCGCTTGTACCCGGTATTTCCAACGTAGTTCAGGTGGCAGAGGGCTTGTACCACTCCTTGGCTATCAAAGCGGATGGAACCCTCTGGGCGTGGGGTTACAATGTAGAAGGGCAGGCAGGTATAGGCTCTGACAAAGACATTATCTTTGAGCCGACTCCGCTCACCGCTCTGCAAGGGCAGACCTATGTCACCGCTGGCGCACTACACACACTCTCCGTTCAAGCTGTGGTGCAAAAGACGAAACTCTCTCCCGCGAATATAACCACGAGTTTTGGCAAGCCCATTGTAATCTCTGCAACGCTCAAAAGTGCTAACGGGATGCTTCTTCCGCTAGAGCCTGTTGTGTTTATGGTGGATGGTGTTGACGTGGGAAGTGCAAGGACGAACGCCGCAGGGAGAGCGAGTGTCGCGCTTCCTCTCGCGCAGTTTGGGAGCTTAGGAACTCACGCGATCTCGGTCTCATTTGCAGGTAATCGTCTCTATAGCCTATCACGCGGCACGGCGACGTATACTGTTAATAAAGCCAACACATCAATCAAGTCAAGTGCCTTTGCAGGGAGACCCGGCGATACCAAAAACCTTACGGCTACCCTTAAAAGGCTTACAGACAGTGCCATGCTCTCTGGTGCGGTGCTAACCTTCAAGATAGAGGGGAACACGGTAGGCACTGCTTCTACAGATGGAACGGGAAAAGCCTCTCTGCCCTACAAATTTACAGAGGCTTTAAGTGCTGGCTCTCACGCTCTGACGGTGGAGTTTGCAGGAGATACGAACCACAACTCCTCTGTCGGGGCGGGAAGTATCACCGTAACCCAAGCCCCAACGAAGTTAAGCTCCTCTTCTGTATCGGGGAAGGCGGGGGCGACAGTCAGTCTTATCGCGAAACTTAAACGCACCACCGATGGTCAGTTTGTAGCAAACAGGCAGATAAGCTTCTCCATTGACGGAGCGGTCGTGGGGCTGGCAACCACGGATAACGCTGGGCAAGCCACTCTTTCCTACGGCATCCCCGTAGGAACAGTCAAGGGTGTCCATTCGATAACGGCTCTCTTTGGTGGGGACACTCTGTATCTGAGCATTAGCAATGCGAGCGGTGTATTGACCGTGAAGTAAAGGTGACAGATATAAAGACGTGTCCCTCCCCAATTCTAGAGGAGGGGCACGTCAAAGCAAAACGACGGTAAAAGAGACCTCTCTGTTTATACTCTACTCACATTAATCCACACGCTTTTACTCTTTAGGAGTTAGGATTTGAGTGAGTTAATCTTGCACTCGATCTCACGGCGTACTGCACCCGGACGATAACCTAGTCGTGTATTGATAGCAATCATGGGGTTGTTGCCCACTTCGCTAGAGGTATGAAGCCACCGAACTCCCGCCTTCTGCGCCCAAGCAATCGCTTTTCCTTTGAGCACTGTGGCTATCCCGCGCCCTCGATGCGTTGGTGCAACTCCCGTATAGTCGTTCTCAGCCTCCTCCAAGCCTACCCTTTTGAGAAATGTGACTCCCACTGGCAAACCCGCCTCTACTGCTATCCAGCAGGTTTGCGGCGTTGCTCCAATCCCTTGAAGTGCCTCCGCCTTCCAAGACAAAAAGGAGGCGTAAGACCTCTCGTCAGAAGATGCTTCCTCGATATTGACGCAGAGGGAGTGAAGGCGAAACAAGAAAGGCTCACCCCAATGCTCCGCTTCTGCAAGCGTCACGATGGAGATACCGCTTTGCGTGAGGCGAGCCTCAGTGTTGGCAAACTCCTCCAGAGACACGTCCGGGGTAAAAAGGCGATAGTCTTGTATTGTCTGCCCAGTCTCCCGCCATCCCAGCTTTTTCGCAAAGCTACGTCCTGCTACTGCGTCGTCGCGTACCCAACAGAGCAGACGGGTTGCACCACGTGACCACAAACGCGAGAGTGTCTGTTCATAGAGGTGCGTTCCTACTCCATGTCTCCCGTATCTCTCCGCAACACGCAACTCAAGAGAGTAGGCAGTGGGGTCTTCTGTCCACCATGCAGGGTGGAAACTACTGTACCCAACCCTCTCTCCGTTATATACCGCAACCCACTGCTCTCCAGATGCTTCCGAGTCTTCTAATGGGTGTTCTGCTTCATAGTGTTCAAGGGTTTGAAGGGGAAGCTCAGCCTCTTGTGCACTGTAGAGCGCGACGATGCTTGGCGTATCCTCCCGCTGGCGTGGTCGAATAGTCAACACTCTACTACTTTGCCTTCGCGTCGTCGGCTATCTTATTTGCGAAGTACTCAATCGTAGCACGAAGCCCCTCTTCCAAAGAGACTTTTGGCTCCCAGTTCAACAGGGTACGCGCTTTGGTAATATCGGGGCGGCGCTGTTTAGGGTCATCTTCGGTAAGAAGGGGTTGATAGATGATTTCGCTCTTGCTCTTTGTGAGGGCGATAATCTCCTTTGCGAAGTCCAAAATCGTCCGCTCAACAGGAGTACCAATGTTGATAGGTCCCGATTGTAGAGAGGTGGCAAGGCGAAAGAAGCCATCTATTAGGTCGGTGCAGTAGCAGAATGAGCGTGTCTGTAGCCCGTCTCCATACACTGTAAGCGGTTCGCCGTTGATGGCTTGCGCCACGAGATTCGGCACAACCCGCCCGTCGTTTAGCCTCATGCGCGGTCCATAAGTATTGAAGATACGCACGATTTTGGTGTCTACATTAAATAGGCGACGGTAGGTTGTCGTGATGGTCTCACCAAATCGCTTGCTCTCGTCATAGACCCCGCGAACCCCAATGGTGTTCACATTACCCAGGTACTCCTCCGTCTGCGGGTGAACCAATGGGTCTCCATAAACCTCAGAGGTGGAGGCATAAAAGAAGACGGCTTGCTTCTCTCGTGCAAGTTGGAGGGCGTACTCTGTACCACGCGAATTGACGTGGATAACCTCCAAAGGCTTCGTGAAAAAGTCGAGAGGGCTTGCAGGGGAGGCGAGATGAAACACATAGTCAAGTGTATCGGGATACGACACCCCTTCGCTCACATCCTTCTCGATAAGGCGAAAGCGCGGTTCACTGTTCAGATGGGCTACATTGTCGGGGCTGCCCGTAATAAAGTTGTCTACAGCGACGACCTCCCAGCCTTCCGCGAGGAGGCGGTCACAGAGATGCGAACCTAAAAACCCAGAACCTCCTGTAATGAGGGCACGTGGCATACGGTAAACTCCTTTTCCTTGCCTGTCAGACTACTACCAAAACCTGTAGAGATTATCGGCTAATATGGTTTGTATTTTACCCCTGAACTGGCTAGAAATGATGTTAAGGAGATTACATCTTTACTGTACAAGGAATATCACTCCTCATTGGAGAATGATTCAGCAGTTAAAACACCTACTCTCTATCAATACCTTCGCCAACGGATGGCTTGAAATCTCATCTGGCGGGGTAGTTTTTGGTGTTGTTCCTCTTGTTTTCGGCTCTTGTCGTAGCCTCATTCTGAGGTC
>JAPLCR010000594.1:4379-10065 GCA_026392135.1 Armatimonadota bacterium | reverse complement strand
CTTTGAATGGTGCGATGCGTGGCTTGCGGAGTTATACAGGGTTTTGAAACCCGGTTGCACTCTCGCCGTGCTGAACATCCCGCTTTGGGCGGTGAGACACTATCAAAAATTGGCGACCTTGATGCAGTTTCAGTCGTGGATTGTTTGGGAGGCGTTGGGGTTGCCCGTGAGAATGATAATGCCCTCTCACTACGCCTTGCTATGCTTTTCAAAAGGAGAACCGCGCCCTCTACCGGGATTTACGAACGCAGTCGCCCCTCACGAAAAGACTTATCTACAACCGTTAGGAGAAGGATTCTGCGTCAGGGCTTCGTGCGAAACAGGCAGGAGGCAGGTTGGAATTTCAGATACAGCGGCGTTGGGCGATATTTGGTCGGACATCCATCGCCTCAAGCACAACAGTCGCAGGGTAGACCATCCTTGTCAGTTGCCGCCGCATCTGTTACGCCGCCTATTCGCGCTTTTTACGAAGCCGAACGAGATAGTCCTTGACTGCTTTAACGGCGCAGGCACTTCAACGCTCGTAGCGGTACAGATGAATCGCCGCTATATCGGTATAGAACATTCGGAGCAGTACCACAATCTCGCGCTACAGCGCCACCATCAATACGAATGCGGACAAGATCCTTTTGAGAAGACCGAGAGTGTGCCGCAAGCGAAAAATAGTCGGGTTCCTCGAATGCCCACGCAAAAGTATCTTGTGTCCAAAAAGCAGTTGCAGCTAGAGGTTAGACGCATTGCCAAACAGGTAGGGCGACTTCCAACAAAAGAGGATGTGAAAGCGCATAGCGCATACTCCCTTGAGTATTTCGAGAAGTACTTTTCTAGTTGGGGGGAGGTCTGCGCCGCCGCACGCACGACGGGAATGTCCGAACTCCCAACTAGCCAACTCAGCCTAGATGTGTTTTGATGTCATCTGACCAAAACGCAGTATCCCCTGCAAATAGAGAAAGAAGCGACTCATGTTTACAGGCATTGTAGAAGAGATGGGAGAGGTCGTCTCCTGCATTATCGAAGGAAACACTGCGAAGCTTACGGTTCGCGCTGGCATCGTACACGCGGGAACGCAGTTAGGCGATAGTATCGCTATCAACGGCTGCTGTCTCACCGTGGTTACGCTTGCTGGGAACGAGCTAACCTTCGACGCTATTCCCGAAACCCTTTCGCGCACGAACCTAGGGGCACTGATATCAGGCTCTCCTGTAAACTTAGAGCGGTCGCTAGAGGTTGGTGCGCGGCTAGGCGGTCACTTTGTACAGGGGCATATTGACGGTGTGGGAAGCGTCGTTTCGCTGACCCCTACCGAGAACGCCGTTGTCGTAGAGATAAGCATTCCCAACCGCCTCCACCGCTATTTTGTGGAGAAGGGGTCTATTGCGGTGGATGGTGTGAGCCTGACTGTAGTGGATGTGAACCCCGACTCGTTTACGGTGTGGACTATCCCGCACACCCGCGCCGTGACCACACTAGGTATTCGCAACGTTGGGGATGTGGTGAATATCGAGTGCGATATGCTCGGCAAATACGTAGAGCGGCTAATCGCAGAGCCAAACCGCAAGTGAGACCGGAAGAGCGTGAGAACTTAGCTGACCTCGAAACGGAGCGCAGGAACCCCCGCACCGCCGAACTGGACACGCTTACCACTGATGCACTGGTAGAAGCCCTCCACGCGGAGAGTTTCACTGTGGCAGAAGCCGTCCAGAAGACGCTTCCGCAAATCGCGGAGGCTGTAGAGATAGTTACGAGCCGCCTCTCGGAAGGGGGGCGGCTTTTCTATGTGGGGGCTGGAACCAGTGGGCGTTTAGGCGTGCTGGATGCAAGCGAATGTCCGCCGACGTTTGGGGTTTCGCGGGAGCTGGTGCAGGGGGTTATCGCGGGGGGCTTAACGGCATTGACGACCTCTATCGAAGGAGCGGAGGATAGCCCAGAAGCGGGAGCGCAAGAGATGCGCGAACGCGGGATAACGGAGCGCGATGTGGTTTGCGGTATTGCTGCAAGCGGGCGCACGCCCTACGTTATTGGGGCATTGGAGGAGGCAAAGCGCGTTGGCGCGGCGACCCTCTGCGTGGTCAACGTACCTCGCTCGAAACTGGAAGATATCGCTGACGTGGCAATATGCGCGGTGACTGGGGCGGAGGCACTGACTGGCTCTACGCGGCTGAAAGCGGGTACAGCACAGAAGATGGTGCTTAACCTACTGACAACGGCGACGATGGTTCGTCTTGGCAAAGTCTACGGGAACCTGATGGTGGATGTTCGCGCTACCAACTTCAAGCTACGGGATAGGGCGGTTCGTATTGTGATGATGGCGACGGGAGTGGAGAAGAGCCGAGCGGAAACGGCACTGGAGCAGGCGAACTGGGAGGTCAAGACTGCGATTGTCATGCTAGCGAAGGGAGTAGGGGTTAGTGAAGCACGAACACTTTTGAGTGAGGCGAAGGGATGGGTGCGCGGAGCAGTCGAATAGAGAGTAGGGGGACTCCTCCCTGTTAATCCAAAAGTGAGTAGTCGGAAAGCGTTTTTGGCGGAAGCGCAACGCGCAACGCATTGAGTACCGCCGCTATATCGATAACCTCCTGCATAACCGCCCCCGCCACCGGAGTAAGGTGCCCTGTAGCCGCCAACGCCATACCGCCGATACTCAACGCCATTCCCCCTACCGCGCTCTGCAAGGCGATACTCCGCATACGCTTTCCGATATGTAACAGCACGTCTACCTTTTCGAGAGAGCTATCCAGAATTACCGCATCGGCGGCTTCACTGGTGATGTCGCTACTGTTTCCAAAGGCGATACCCACCGTCGCGGCGGTCAGCGCGGGCGCATCGTTGATACCATCGCCAAGAAAAAGGGTGGGGGCTTTCGCGGTCTCCTCGCGCACTAGAGCCAGTTTCTGTTCGGGAGTCTGACTCGCAAACACCTCTGTAATACCTACCTGCTGGGCAAGGTAAGAGACCTCCGCTTCTCGGTCTCCTGAAACCAGCATCATCCGCTTAATTCCATGATATGGCTTCAAGTGTTGAATAAAATGCGCTCCCTCTAACCGCGGCTCATCGCGAAAACGAAACGCGGCGGTGTAGCGCCCATCTACAATGACGATACACTCCATGCCTGATGAGACGGGTGGAAGCGACGCAAGCCACTCAGAAGAGAGGGCTTTTAGTTTCCCACGCCCCGTTACATGGACGTTGCGCCCTCCAATCGTCGCCCGTAGCCCATCGCCGGGAAGTTCGTTGACCTCGCTCGCATCTTGTAGCGTTATCCCCGCCTTCTCTGCCGCATCGAGTATCGCGCTCGATAGAGGGTGTTTGGAGTAACGCTCCAGACTAGCCACGAGCGTAAGGACTTCTCGCTTCTCAAAGCCGTCCGCAAGGAGTATCTCCGTCAGGCTTGGTCGTCCGTAGGTGAGCGTTCCTGTCTTATCAAAAATAGCGACTTGACACGTACTGACATTCTCCAAAACCGTCGGGTTTTTAACGATAATCCCCATTCGCGCCGCCAAAGAGATAGAGCCGATGACGGCGACAGGAATCGCTATCAGGAGGGGACAGGGAGTTGCAACAACCAGAACCGCTAGGAATCGGTGCGGGTCTCCTGCTATTAACCATGAAATAGTGGCAATAATTATCGAAACTGGTGTGTACCACGCGCCGAGCTTGTCTCCTAATCGCCTCAAGTGGGGGCGGTGTTGGTCGGAGGAGCGCATGACCTGCATTATCTTTGCATAGCGGGAATCACGGGCGGGTCTCTCACAGCGTATAGTGAGCGCGGCGGTTCCGTTGATAGCGCCAGACAGAACGGTGGTTCCCGGCGCTTTAGAGACGCTGTAGGGTTCGCCTGTGAGATAGGACTCGTCCATTATCCCGTGTCCCTCAATCACGGTTCCATCCACAGGGCAGAGCATATTGGGAAACACCATCAAAATGTCGCCAATCTGTACGGCTTCAAGGGGAACCTCAGAGAGCGTGTCGCCCTCTTTGCGTTGCGCCAGCGTGGGAACTCGCTTTGCCAACGCCTGTAGAACGGAGGAGGCACTCCGCGTGGCGTAGCCTTCCAGAGCCTCGCCCCCTGAGAGCATCAGGACTACCACTGCCCCGGCAAGATACTCCCCTAGCGCAAGCGAAGTCAAAATGGAGATACCCGCCAGCATATCCGAACCGAACTCTCTACGCCAAAGTTTCGCTAATAAGCCTACAATAAGCGGTGCGCCCCCCAAGATGAGAACAGCCAGCAGAGGAAGGTCGCGTAGCGGAAATCCTTCCACCCTTGAGGTTTCGGGAAGGCTATTACGAGTAATGAGATGTAAGGCAATACCCAGCAAGGCGAGTCCTGCAATCCACTCCTGTAAACGGTTGGGCGTAATACGAGGGGTATCTACGCTTTTTACCGCCTCTGGCGTTTTTGCGGGTTCACTCATACTAGGGCTGTCTCTCCTCTCCAAACCGTTTCAATACTTCCAACAACTCCGCCTTGTTCGGCGACTCAAGGGCTTTGCGGAGAGTGTTCAAGTTGGCTTCATACTTTTCGGCGACAACAAGGAGCGCCTCGCGATTTGTATAGAGAATGTCCGCCCAGAGCGCGGGGGCACTCACTGAAACGCGCATCATATCGCGGTAACTCCCCGCCGAAACCTGCCCTGCACGCTCTAATCCAAGCGTTCCGCGCACCGTCCCCGCGAAAGCAAACGACATAAGGTGGGGCAGATGGCTCACCAAGCCTACTGCGATATCATGCTCCTCTACCGTCATGGCGACTGGTTTCGCCCCTAAGCGAGGAGTGGAGGAGGTAAGAATCCATGTTGCATTCTGAAAGAGGTTAGGACGAGCGGCAGACGCTCCACTCTCCTCCGCGCCCGCCATAGGGTGTCCTCCTACAAAACGCGAACCAAAGAGCCTCTCGCCCTGCACGGTTATCTCCCGTTTTGTGCTACCTAAGTCGGTCAGGAGAGCGTTATGCGGCACGCTCGAAGCGACTGCTTCCATAAGCGGGGGAATAGTGCTGACAGGGGCGGCGAAAACAATGAGGGAGGCGGAGGCGGCGGCGCGGTGAAGGTCGGTCATCGCGGTATCTATCAGGTTGCGCGAGAGAGCTGTGTCAAGATTAGCTTGTGAAGGGTCGTACCCGATAATCTCACGGGCAAGCCCTTTTTCACGTAGAGCCAGCCCAAGAGAGCCGCCCATGAGTCCGACTCCTAGTAGCGTCACCCGTTCAAAAAAGCCCTGTTCGCTCAAGCCTCTTCCTCTTTCAGAAGCGGAAGAGACCACTGCCATTCAGAGTTAGGCGCAGGGCTGAGATGCTCCTCAAAGGCGGTCAGAAGACGCGCTTGCGTCCTTTCTCGGAAGTTTGGAGAGGCTTCTGTCTGCTCCCAGTGCGCTTTTAGGCGGTCAGATACCTCTTGCTGTTTCGCCACCTCAGTGCTACATTTATTACACTGCCTTAGGTGACGCGCCACACGCGCCGCCTCCTCTTCCGGCAGTTCGTTATCCAGCCAGAGCTGAACTCTCGGCTCCCAAAGTTTACAGTACACGAGTCTCGTTCTCCTCGCCCCATGCCCCCGCCAACCGCTCTCTCAGCGATTTTCTAGCGCGGTACAGCATAGATTTCGTTGCAGGAAGCGACTTTCCAAGCCACTCCGCGACCTCTTTCGCGTCCCACTGCTCCATATCGCATAGTATGAGTACGACGCGA
>JAPLCR010000594.1:0-4324 GCA_026392135.1 Armatimonadota bacterium | reverse complement strand
GTATGAGTACGACGCGATGCTCTTCCGTCAACTCCGCCAACGCCTGTTTAATAACAATTTGGCTCTCCATCCTATTAGAGGCGCGTCCGCCATCGGAGGAGGCTTCCCCATCCTCGGTCTCTAGCCAGAGTAGTCGGGGTTGGCGTAGCCTATCTAAGCAGAGGTTCCGCGCTATCCTAAAGAGCCATCCACGAAACGACCCCTCGTCCCGCAGTGTCGCCGCTCGCTCGAAAGCCCGCAGAAAGACCTCGGAAGTTACCTCTTCGGCATCCTCCTTGTTTCCCAGAATATGACGGGCGAACGCAAAAACTCTATCTACGTAAATCTCGAAAAGTGTACCTAGCGCATCGGGGTCTCCCGTCCGAAAACGCGCTACCAGCCGCCGCTCAAAGATATCGCTGTTGGATTGAATAGACTTTTCTTGCGCTGAACCCACGATAATAACTACCCTTATCTTTCAATGACGCTTGAACTTCGCGAAAAGTGTCGTTTATATCTAAAATCTCTCACCCGATATTATATCACAACCCTGAGAGGGCAAGGTAAACTAAAGTCAAACTAGCAAAGGACGCAACGCCCGATGATACGGATAGTCGCCTTCGACGCGGACGACACGCTCTGGCATAATGAGAGCATTTTCGCCCTTACACACGAGCGATATACCGACCTGCTCACGCCCTACCACCCTCAAGAGTGGATAGAGAGCCGTCTTTTCGCAACAGAGACACGGAATCTTAATCGCTACGGTTACGGTATAAAAGGGTTTATGCTCTCCATGATAGAGACGGCGATTGAACTCACAGAGGGGCGTATTACAGGACGGGAGATAGAGAGTATCCTCGAATTCGGGCGCGAAATGTTGGTAGCTCCTATTCAGTTGTTGAGTCACGTGGAAGAGACCCTACCCACCCTCGCCCAACAGTACCCGCTTCTCATGTTGACCAAAGGAGACCTTTTTGATCAGGAGACAAAGGTCGCACGCTCTGGTCTTGCTGACCACTTTCGTCATATCGAAATTGTTAGCGAGAAAGACAAAAGCACCTACGAAAAGGTGATGACGCAGTATAACCTGCGTCCCGACGAGCTTGTTATGGTAGGCAACTCCATGAAGTCAGACATTCTGCCCGTATTAGAGTTGGGGGCTTACGCTGTTCATATCCCCTATCATCTGACATGGGCGCATGAGAAGGCGACGCTACCAGAAACTCTCCGGAGCAGGTATCTCCACTTGGAACACGTAGGACTGCTTCCCGAACTACTGAAACGCCTTGACGCAGAACATCAGGAGTAACGCCCCATGCTATCCCCTCAGTTTTCAGAGGAGGCAAAAGCCCTCGACGCGCAAGACCCTCTTGCCCGTTTTCGAGAGCGGTTCTACCTTCCACCGAACACAATATACTTCGATGGAAACTCGCTTGGGCTACTATCGAAAGACTCGGAAGCCGCTGTGCAGAAGGCGCTCGCCGAGTGGCGCGACCTCGCTGTACTCGGTTGGACGCAGGCGCAACCCGCATGGATGCGCCTTGCGGAGACGCTTTCACACAAACTCGCCCCTCTTGTAGGCGCGGAACCTGACGAGGTGTTGGTCGCGAACTCCACTACTGTCAACCTACACCAACTCCTCTCGACGCTCTATAATCCACGCGCAGAGCGGAACCAAATACTCACCGATTCTTTGATATTTCCCTCCACCGCCTACGCACTGAAAAGCCATCTCGCTCTGCACGGGCTAGACCCTGCTGAAACGCTACTTGTGATAGAGGGAAGCGAAAAGCACACGCTTGAGGAGGGCGATATTATCGCGCAGATGCGGGGCGGGGTGGGGATGGCGCTACTCTCAGGGGTTCTCTACAAGAGTGGGCAACTGCTGGACATGGAGCGCTTAACCGCCACCGCCCACGAACGGGGCATACTTATTGGGTTTGATTGCGCCCACTCTATCGGCTCCGTTCCCCACCAGTTCGACACTTGGGGCGTGGATTTCGCCTTCTGGTGTCACTATAAGCATATCAACGGAGGTCCCGGCACGGTAGGCGGTCTCTATCTCAACCGAAGGCATTTTCAACGCGCTCCGGGCTTGGCGGGCTGGTTTGGAAGCCGCCCGGATAGGCAGTTCGAGATGTCCCTTGAGTTCGACCATGCCGTCGGGGCTTCTGGGCTACAGATAGGAACTCCCGCCATTCTTAGCATGGCTCCCCTTGCGGGAAGCCTCCAGATTTTTGAGGAGGCGGGGATAGAGAACATTCGACGTAAATCGCTAGGTTTGAACAGATATTTTCGCAAAATCACGGAGACATTCGCCGCCGAATTCGGACTGCGTTGCATAACGCCCTCTGAAGACAACAGGCGCGGGGGACACGCCACCTACGAACATCCTCGCGCCGCGCAGATACTAGATGCGCTTGGCAGGGTGGGCATCGTGATAGATTTCCGCCCCCCAAACCTTATTCGGTTCGCGCCTACCGCCCTCTACAACACCTTTGAAGAGTGCTATCGCGTCGCTAATGCGCTCGAAACGCTTCTTCGCAGCGAGGCTATCTAAATGCGGATATACGACATCACTCTACCTATTCAGCCCAATCTCGCCGTCTGGTTTGGCGATACGCCCTACTCTCAGATCATTCAGTGCGCGATAGAGGAGGGCGCTACGGTCAATCTCTCTTCCGTCACGTTGAGCCTGCATACGGGAACCCATGCCGACGCGCCCTATCACTACAGTTCGCAGGGTATGGGAATAGATGAGGTGGATTTGAACGCCTATATCGGCGCGGCGTACCTGCTAGATGTCTCCGGCAAAGCGGTGATAACGGTAGAGGACGTGGCGGGCGTTGACTTGAGGGCGTATCCGCGCCTCCTGCTTCGCACAGGGGGTTGGCGCGACCACTCGCAATTCCCGTCGGAGATACCCGTACTCGCCCCCGACGTTCCCGACTATCTGGGCAGGCAGGGGGTCATACTGCTCGGTCTGGATGTGCCTTCGGTAGACGCAATAGAGAGCAAAACCCTGTCGAACCACCACGCACTTGGTAGGAATCGAATCGCTATTCTGGAATCGCTGGCGTTGGAGGGCGTTCCCGAAGGCACTTACGAACTTATCGCCCTGCCTCTACCTTTTGCGGGAGCGGATGGCTCTCCGGTAAGGGCTATTCTGCGTGGGTAGGGTACTACGAATTCGGAATGGGGGTTTCGTCCGCCGCTTCCGGTAGGGTCGCAATCTGTTGTGTTATCGGGGAGATAGCCTCGAAGTGCGAAGAGGTCGCGGTAACAACCGCTTTTTCGATACTCCCTCCAACCGTCGCGCCCGCATCTAGGGCGCGTAGCATATCTCCTAACGCGCAGACCAGTTGACCGCTCACCAGTTTCCCGCCTGCTGAACGTCCGTTCGCGAAGGTGATAGCGGGAGTGGGCGTAGCCTTGTAGGTGAACTTGATAGGCGCGTGGTCTAGTTGCAGGTGCGAAAGGAAGGAGCGGGCAGGAGATACTATGCGTCCCTCTTCTGAGAACCACATAGGGGTGTCTTTAGGCAGAGCCACGCCGTTGATAAAGACCGTCGGGAGAGGCTTTTTTTGTTGGAGTTGTAGAAGCGAGTTGATGTGCAGAAGCCAGTAGGTCGCCTGATTTCCGAAGAGGCTGTATGTGTTGTCGCGGTAGGCGGGCCAGTTTGGCTGTTTGACTATCTGACACCCCGCGCTGTACTCGCCCACCACGTTACTCTTTCCACCATAGTGCAGGTCAATGGAGGTGGTAACGACGAAGATGGTCTTTTCCGCAGGGTCTTGCGTGCCGTTGCGGTTCTTATCGCGCCAGCACTTCACGTTTTGCCCCTTCCAAGCGTGGGATTCGTGCTTGTGGGGTCCCTTAACAAACGTGTAACGCCCTTCCATAACGTGGGCGCATCCCAGCACCGCCTCCATCGGGTGAGTAGTGTAGTACTTACCGGGGTCAACGGAGCCGAGATAGGCATGACCTTTCTGCCCTGCCATAAACCCGATTGCATCGTCGTAAGCGTCGGCGCTTTGCACCTGCTGAGTCAGTGTAAGCGAGCCTGCGGAGACGGGAACCGCCCCGCGCACGCCGAACAGGAACTTCTCAGGGAGCGTCTCCCCAAAGAGTTGGTCGTAGAGTTGCGCGAGAAGTGCGCGGGTAAGCGTGACTTGAGTTGGCATCAGGGCGTTCCTTCCTTCTACTTAGGGACTCTCTCTAGTTAAAATCTTCCAAAACCTCTAGGGAAAGGGAGACTATCGCCCAACGGAGTCGTCTTCCGCCCTAGTCACTCCTCGCCCAGAATTGGGAGAGGGGACGGGGGTGAGGGCTTCTGGTTTTC
>JAPLCR010000237.1:3863-13230 GCA_026392135.1 Armatimonadota bacterium | reverse complement strand
AGAAGCTACGTGTTTTACTCGTAGAGAGTGAGCCGCGTTATGAGTATCGCTATATCAAAAATGCGATTCTGCGCGATAAAAGCCTTGAGTTCGCCTGCCTTCTACTCTCTAGCCCTGAAACAACGGAGGGAACCATCCCAATAAAAGCGTTCCCTCAGGACGAGAAGGCACTCTTCGATTATGACATCATCATTCTTGGCGACGTTCCGCGTTCGCAGTTCACCCAACCGCAGTTAGAGGCTCTACACCGCTTTGTGGAGGATAGAGGAGGGAGCCTCCTTGTTATTGCAGGTGAACAGCATGTGCCCCACGAATACGCCGGAACGCCTCTCGAAAACGTTCTGCCCGTCAACATCGGCTCTAGTCCGAATCCCATATTGACGGAGGAGCCTTTCCTGTGGCAGAGGACAGCGGAAGGCAAAGCCAGTCCCATCCTTGAGCTAGAAGACAACCCCTCTGCGAATGAACAGGTGTGGGCAGACTTGCCCGGTATGTACTGGGCGTATGGCGCAGAGAAGGCGAAGCCCGGCGCGACTGTCCTAGCCGTTCATCCCAACCGAAGTAACTCGTTCGGCGCGTTCCCGCTTGTGGCGTATCAGAACTACGGATCTGGGAAGTGCTATATTCAACTGGTAGACGGTACTTGGCACTGGCGCTGGAGGGTGGGGGATAGGCACTTCTATCGCTACTGGGGGCAGGTTTTCCGCACTCTCACGCCCAAAGAGATACCTGGTAATAGCCGCTACGTCCAACTGAACGCCGATAGGGCAAACTATCGGCTTGGTGAGAAGGTAGTATTAAGTGCACGCCTTCTGAATCGCTTCTACCGCCCTATCAAAGCAGAGAAGGTGATAGCGAAGCTAAAAGGTGAGAATGGTACTATAAAGGAGATTGTTCTGCAAGCCGCGCCGAATGCGCCCGGTCTCTTTACCGCCGACTTTCAGCCGCAAAACCTAGGCAAATTCGAGATTTCGGCGCAGTCGCCGGAGATTCCTGACGCGAAAGCGACGACCAGTTTTGTGGTGGAGTCCCTCGCCCTCGAACTGCAAAAGCCGGAGATGGATGAGCCTATGCTCAAACGCCTAGCGGCGGCAGGCGGAGGGAGGTACTATCAGCCTGACAAAATCGGGGACTGGGCGCAGTCTCTAGTAAATAATAGCCTTGTGGTAAGCAATGAGGAGGAGATAGAACTGTGGGACGCGCCCCTCTTCCTGCTCTTCTTCATTCTGCCATTGGGCTTGGAGTGGCTGATTCGCAAGCGCTCTGGGCTTTTGTGACCAAACTTAACCTCACCCTAGCCCTCTCCTTTGCGAAGGAGAGGCTGGGTGAGGTTAAGTTCAACCACCCTGTTATCATATTAGCATTACATACTCCTCCATTCCATTTTGGGATAGGGGGCTAGGGAGTTAGGTTAAAAGTGTCAACCGAACAAAAAAACCAATCCGTCATCGTACTCAACGAAGCAGAGAGAGTGCGCTACGGCGGGCAAGCAGTGGTGGAGGGCGTAATGATGCGTAGTCCGCGCTTCTTCGCGGTGGCGTGTCGCCGCCCTAGCGGATCCATCGTCGTACAGTGCGAAGAGGTGGATAAAAGCCTCCTCGGAAAACTCAAGTTCCTTAATAAGCCGTTCTTGCGCGGCACGCTCGGCATACTCGACGCGATGATACTCGGCTCTCGCGCTCTCAACTTCGCCAGCAAAGTGCAGTTGGAGGACGCTTCCACAATCAAATCCGCCGCCCCTTTACCCGCTACTACGCCAAGCCCCTCCGCTCCTGTAGCCAAGCCCACCGAAACGAACAGAGCGGGAAGCAAAATCAACGAGATCGCCGTAGGAGGAACCATTCTCATAAGTCTACTATTTGGACTTTTTGTTTTTCGGCTCATCCCAACGGTACTAGGCGAGAAGTTGGCAAACGTCGGTATTATAGGTAGTGCGCCCACCAACCTTATGAAGAACGCGCTAGACGGAGCAATTCGCGCCTGCTTCTTCTTTGCCTACATTCTCGCGATTTCGCGCATGGCGGGGATACGCGCCGTCTTCCAGTATCATGGCGCAGAACACAAAGCCATCAACACTTTAGAGGCTGGGGTTCCCCTAACCCGCGAAAACGCCCTTGAAGCCTCCCGTATCCACCCGCGCTGTGGAACCAGTTTTATCGTCGTCGTAATGGTAGTAGACTTTCTGCTCTGCCTCTTCTTACCCCGCCCTGAACTGTTTCGCCGTGTACTCCTACATATCGCCATGTTGCCGCCCGTTGCAGGAATCGCTTATGAAGCGATTAAAGTTGCGGGCAAATATCGCCATAATCGAATGATGATGGCGGCGTTCGCGCCCGGAATGTGGACACAGCACCTCACAACTCGCGTTCCGAACGCGGCGCAGGTAGATGTGGCACTCGCCGCGCTGTTCGCAGTGCTGGAAGCGGAGGGGCACACCGTACCCGCCCACACAAAGCCGCAAGAGATGGAGGAGGTTATTTTTTCGTAACACTCCTTTACTGAAGCCAAAACCGCCCTCTTCGCAAATGGGCTTCTTGAGGAGACCGAAATGCCTCTGCACGTTCTTGGGTTGTACCTCCTGCTTGGAGTGTGCGCGTCTCTTTCGCTATACGCCTCCTGTACCGCTTGGCGTATGCGGAAAACAGCGGGGACTGTCGCTACAGCTTTTTCCCTTGGCTCATTCTGCCTTAGCCTCTGGACATTTTGCTATATCGGAGAGTTGACCGCTTCCGCTGCACATACCAAATATGTATGGTTCATCGTTAAGAATATCGGTTGCTTCTTTACGGTTCCATCCTTCCTCTTATTCGCGCTCTGTTATAATAGCCCTGCCTTCAAAATACCGCGTTGGGGCTACTTCCTGCTTGCCCTAGAGCCGACCTTTATGGCGATATTTTTGCTTACGAATGGGTGGCATCATATCGGTTTGAGCAGTTTGGATGTTATAGAGTATAGAGGTTTTCACCTGTTTGTCTTCCATTCGGGTGCTGTTTTGGAGTGGGATAATCAGTACTCGCTCCTCGAATCCATTACAATGATTTGCGTGCTTGCGCTGAAGTCATGGCGTGCCCCTAAGTTGTACCGCCGTCAATCTGGCGTGATTCTGCTAGGCGCGGCTGTCCCTAGCATTGGCGTGTTCGCGAACCTCTTCCACTGGATAGACGTTCCTTTTGACTACACCTGTATCCTCTGTACCCCTACCGCTGTATTCACGCTCATCGCTTTGACACGTTATCAGATGTTTACGGTCTCTCCCATTGCCCGTGAGGTTGTTTTTGATAGAATGAGGGAGGGCGTGCTTTTGGTGGATGAACGGGGTATGTTGCTGGATATGAACCTGCACGCTTTTGCGATGCTGGGTGAAACCCATGCCGATTCGCTAGGGAAACCTGTGGACAGCGTGTTGCCTGCGACTATCACCTTAGAGCGGCTCCGCAAGGAACGGAGGTTGGATTGGGAGGTTGAGGCAACTGGCGGTACGACGCACTACGAGTGGACATGGTACGCTCTTGATCTGGGAACGGCTCTGTCGACAGGCTATATCATCATGGTTGCTGATATTACCGAACGAAGAGTAGCCGAACAGAAACTGAAAGCCTACAACGCGCAGCTGGAAGCCTCCCAAGCGTACACAGAGCGACAGTCTCAACTGCTTCAAGAGCAAGCGAGCGACCTCCATAAGGCTAGAGACATGGCACTTGCCTCCGTCAAAGCGAAGTCTGAGTTCCTCGCCAATATGAGCCATGAGATACGCACTCCTATGAACGGTATACTCGGGATGACCGAACTTTTGCGAGACACCCCCCTCAACCACGAGCAGAACGACTTTGTTAAGACTATCCAACAGTCCGCCGACACCCTTCTTACCCTTATCAATGACATTCTCGACTTCTCCAAAATCGAAGCAGGGAAACTCCAGATTGATACGCAAGAGTTTCCCTTCCGTGAACTGATAGAGAGTGCTACTGAACTCCTCGCCCCTAACGCGCACGAGAAGCATATTGAGATCGCTTGCCTCCTCCCAGAAGAGTGCCCTGAGTTGGTTCAAGGTGACGAAGTGCGTATCCGCCAAATCCTCTCCAATCTTTTGAGTAATGCTATCAAGTTCACTGCAAAGGGAGAGGTGGTTCTGGAAGTGAAGCTTCTTGGAGAGAGTGAGGAGGGATACCACATCCGTATGGAGGTGCGCGATACGGGTATAGGAATTCCGCAGGATAGATTGGACGCTATTTTTGAAAGCTTTACGCAGGTGGATGGCGGAACGACCCGTCGTTATGGCGGTACAGGTTTAGGGCTGACGATAAGCCGTCAACTGGTTTCTATTATGGGCGGGGCGATGGGGGTGGAGAGTGAGTTAGGTGTAGGTAGTAGGTTTTGGTTTGAGTTGCCACTGGGAAGGGCTAAGAGTGTACAGAGGGCAAGGCGGCTCATTCCCAAGTGTTTGGCGGGGCTGCGAGTTTTGGTAGTGGACGATAACGCGGTGAACCGCCGGATTTTGTCGGAGCAGTTAGGCTCGTGGGGCTGCATTAGCGAGTGCTTTGACGAGGGAGGAAAGGCTGTGGAAGCCTTACGAATGGGCGGTTACGATCTAGTATTGACGGATATGCAGATGCCGGATATGGATGGAGCGATGGTGGCGCAAGCCATTCGCAACGATATTGGCGATAAGGAGATTCCAATTATCCTGCTTACCTCTATGGGAGCCGTCGCCCTAGAGGTCCGTGTGTTGTTCACGGACTATCTTATGAAGCCCGTGCGGCAGTCGCACCTGTTCAACAAAATCGTCACGATTGTGCAAAGCCCCGAACAGAGAGATGCCTTGGAAAAGGATGCCGTAAACCTATCTGTAGGCTTGCTCCGCTCCTTGCCAGGGCTTAATGTTCTGCTTTGCGAGGATAACGCAGTCAACCAAAAGTTCGCGCAACGGCTCTTGGAGAAGTGGGCTTGCAGTGTATGGGTTGCCTGCAACGGCGCGGAAGCGGTGACCCTGTGGGAAGAGAAGCGGTTCGACGTGATTCTTATGGATGTACAGATGCCTGTGATGGATGGCTTTATGGCGACGCGTGCTATCCGTGAGCGGGAAGATTCGATGGGTAGGAGTACGCCAATCATCGCGATGACGGCACACGCTATGGAGGGGGACAGGGAGCGGTGTTTAAATGCTGGCATGAACGACTATATCTCGAAGCCTATCTCTTCTGAAAAGCTTCACTCGGTCCTACAAAACTACCACAAACCAGAAACCGTGACCACATACTTCGGTGGTTCTCCGAAGGAGCAGCCCTTGAACACAACAGAAAGTTTTGATATTAGTGCCCTTCGTGACCTTTGTGGAGAGGATGAGGAGTTTGTATGTGAGATGGTAGAACTCTTCTTGGACGCAGTAGGTGAACAGGTAGAGGCGGTGCAGAGTGCTATCTCTGTTGGAAGTGCTACAAAAGTTGGCGCATCTGCCCACCTGCTCAAAGGGAGTTGCCGTAGTATCGCCGCTCATCCGATGGGAGAGGTGTGTCAAGCACTAGAGCTTGTTGGAAAGTCGGGAGATTTAAGCGAGGTCTCTTCACTATTCGCGCAGATTGTTGTGGAACGTGATAGGTTATGCAACAGTCTGCGCGAGTATTTGCAGAGTTCTATGCGCTCAGCGGCGTAGAGGAACAACCTCCTATTTTATTTTGATCGGGAGTGCCATTTCGCCCACAGTGCGGAGTCGGCGAGTAGGGGAATATAGACCCCGCCGACGACGGAACGTGCCTGAAAGCCTGTCTGTCGTCCGCTAACTGTTTCGTACCAGTCGGTCATGGGGACACGGCTTGGCGACTCTTGCAGGAAGCGGTAGATAGGCTCAACCAGCGACTTGAAGTCGGCACGGTTGTCGGTCAGCGTTGCCGTCCAGACGATCCAGTCGAGCTTTGTGTACTCTTTGCGATTGTCGAGGGGTAGCCCATATCTGTTTTGCTTGGTTTTATAGTAGGCGACCTCTTTTTTAGCCACATCGGCGGGGAAGAGGTTCAAGCCGAGCAGTTTGTCCCACACGAGGTTGTACTTCTGGCTCCACGTATTGGCGCGGTCAAACGCAAGGCGATAGTGGTCGCCATCGTTCGCCATCTTAACCCACCGCTTCGCCATCTTCTCAGCGGTTTCGCGATACTCTTTCGCCTCCTCCGCCCTGCCTAGCTTCTCGCACATCTGCGAATAGCCTCCCAGTGCCATGATCGCCTTGAGCGATAGGTTTGTGTTATGCGCGAGGTGCCCTGCGAAGTCGTCGGTGCAGAGTTGATTTTCGGGGTCTAAGCCACGCTCTTTTAAGTAGTTCGCCCACTTAGTTAGCGTGTTCCAGTAGTGTTTAGCATAGTCGGCATTCCCTTCCCTTTTTGCAAGTGCCGCCACCATAATGAGCATATTCCCGCACTCTTCTACGGGCATCTGGTCTTGCTCTGTGCGCTCGCCTCCGCCGTAGACCTGTCCATTTGCTTTTGGGTACGTTCCGAGGTCGTGAGGGGCAAATGGAAAGTGCCACCGCTCCGAGCCAGCGTAGTTGAGTAAGGGCGTGAGCTGCGCCTTCAGCAGTGTCGTGTTCAAGAGCAAGAAGAGGGGCGACGAAGGATAGGTGACATCCACTGTGCCGATACAGCCGTTGCTAAAACTCTCTTTCGAGAAGTAGAGCAGGGTTCCGTCCGCGTCTACCACGAGTTTGTGCGCGGAGATGGCTTGGCGGTAGGCGAGAGCGGCGAGTTGGGCATAGTCGTCCCCTCCAATTCGCTTGAGGTCTGCCGTTATCTCCGCGTCGAACTTTTTACATCGCTCCAGAATTGTGGACAGCTCCTCCTCTGCTTTCCGCAAAGGCTCGTCTATCTCTGCGCCTTTGCGTCGCCAGTAGGGGCGCGTTTTGCGGTTGAAGTACTCTATTGCGAAGAGGTCGTCGTAGGCGATGAGGAAGTGGTGCGTGACGGGGTGCGCGGATACGGCTCCGAGGTTGCAGGTGTGCGCCATAACGGGCCAGATGTCGTTTGCGGGGCGTGGATGGCGCATATCGTCGCTGTTGGGAATTTTCCCGTTCGCGGCGAAGCCGCGGCGCGTGGTCTGGTCGTCAGAAATCACGTTCTTGACGTTCGCACCCCGCTTGCTGGAGAGGTAGCAGTAACCCCAATCTATCCGCAGGTTGTCGCCCGCCTTTTCCAGAACCGGCTGTTGTTGCGTTCCCATTCTGAGTGCCTCTTGTTCGCCAATCTGATATCGTCCCCAAGTGATCTGTTGTTCTGGCTGATTGACAACGAGTTCACCGGATATATCGAAGTAGAGCGTCACATTGTGTACTTTTCCGTCTAAAGCTTTTACTTCTGTGAGGACGTAGGTGACAGGGCGACTGATGAGTTCAAGGTCATCAGGAAGAAGCGGACTAAGATAGGTTAGCGTGAGGTGTACACCTGCACCCTCGAACTGGTAGGTGGTTCGCGTCGGTGTGATCTCTAGCCCAACCTGTGTGAGAGCAGGGGCTTCGTTGGGTTGTGGGGCGAGGAATCGGTAACTTTTGCCGTCGATGTTCGCCATACCGCACATCGCATTTACGGCTCCCGTCCAGTGCCGTGCCCAATCGTCTGTTAGGCGGTCATTAAAAGACCAGACGCTGAAATAGGGGTCGTGCGTGATGAGCGGAACAGCGGGCGGACGAAAGGACACGGGACTCTCCTTTGGGGTGTGCAGTGGCATAAGTGCCAGCATGAGTGTGGTGCAGAGTAGAGAGAGATTCATTTTTATTTGCGTCCTAATGATGTGAATTGGATTGCGGGAGGCTTGCCTTCGTCCGTCACTCATCCTGCCTTGCGGGGACTCTTACTCCTATATGCAGGAGAAGGGGCTGTTCTGGCAAGGCTGACAGTGCAGGCAAGCTCCTCTCCGAAGCCCATACTCCGCTGTCCGCGGCACGGGTAACGGGTTTGCACATGAGGGGAACTGCGCCGTAGCTTGCCTACGGACACTCTGTGGAGCGTGTTCTCTCCGCCAGTATATCTGTAAGGTGGCGTGAACGCCCCAAGAAGTCACCGAGCAGAAACGTAGTTTGTGGGTGACGCTTACCCCCCGCTTCCAGCAGTTCGGGAAGGTCTTGCGCGACATGGGTTCCAGTGTGTAGGAAATAGGGGACGGCACGAATCTCCGTTGCACCCTGCTCCACGCAGAGGTCTATCGCCTTAGCGATGTCGGGTTCGTTGCACTCCAGAAAGCCGACCTGAACAATCGGGTAGAGGTTTCGGATACGAACGCGCTCTACTACCTTGAACATCTCCTCATTGGCGGTAGGACGGGGGCTACCATGCACTAACACAAGTAGAGCGACTCTTGACATTAGGCTATCGCCTCCGTTCGTTCTGGTTTATGGGGGCAGGCGACTGTCGCATAGAGGGGGCACTCCGGCAGGGCGCGGCAAAATGCTACGGACTCTTCTAAAGCCTCCCCCCATGCCTCTGAGGGGCGTGCGCCATTTGCCGAGGTGATAAGCGCGTCTGCCAATCGCTCGTCGAACCCAAGTGCAGGCACTACTGTGTAGTCGAGCGCAGGAAACTTGCTCTGTGCCTCTGCAACCGCTTTCGGCAGGTCGATGGATACGAATTTCCCCGGTATTAGGAAGTAGGGGGTTACGATGATATGGGTCGCGCCCTGTTCTGCACATCGGGCGACTGCCGCTAAAAAGCGCGGCTCGCTATAGTTGAGATAGCCCACCTCCACGATTGGCGCAATACCCATCTCGCGTAGACGCTGCGCGTGGGCGAGTAGCGACTGTCCTGCCCCGCACAACAGAGAGCCGTGTGCAAACAGAATTACTCCGGTCATTGTGTCACCATTCTAGCTTTTTGCTCCAACCAACTCTAGCCGTTTACCGCTCTCATTCTCCACCTCCGCGTGTAGGCTGTTTCCATGGCTGTCCATCGTGACGATTGCGATGAAGTCTTCGACCTGCAACTGCCACATCGCTTCGGGAACACCAAACTCCTCAAGGAAGGCTACACCCGTGACCTCTTTTACTTTTTCGGCGTAGAACTGCGCCGCCCCACCAATCGCATTGAGATAGACAGCCCCGGACTCTTGAAGCCCCTTGGAGGTTTTTTTGCCCATACCGCCCTTACCTATGACGACGCGCAATCCGAACTTTTTGAGGATGTCCGCCTGATACGGCTCTTCGCGAATGCTAGTAGTGGGACCCGCCGCCTTGACGTGCCACTTACCTGCTTCGTCTTTGAGCATGACGGGACCACAGTGGTAGATTACACCGCCGCTCAAATCGACAGGTGAGTCGTTGTCCATAAGGTAGCCGTGTAGCGCGTCGCGCCCCGTGACCATGCCTCCGCTAATGACTACAACATCCCCCACCTTG
>JAPLCR010000237.1:0-3823 GCA_026392135.1 Armatimonadota bacterium | reverse complement strand
GCCGGAAAACCGCTCTCTGCGACCATGCGCGTCGGGTTTTCATCGCGGAAAAGCCAAGTGCGTATCTCACCTGTTCGGGGGTCAAGGCGGACTCCCATGCGGCGAAATGCCCAACAGTTATACGCTATTGAGACGAAGAACGAGGCGGGCAGTCGGTTCAGTGCCCCTATCTTGCACCCCAACAGTGTCACGTCACCGCCGAAGCCCATCGTGCCAATCCCTAGTGTGTCGGCGTTCGCCATGACACGCTCTTCAAGTTCGCGTAGGGTTGCATCGGGGTTCACATCATCTAGCGAGCGAAAAAGCTGCTCTTTCGCATGAGAGTAGCCGCTTGTGCGGTCTCCGCCAATGCCTACCCCAAGAAACCCCGCGCTACACCCTTGCCCTTGCGCTTGCCATATCGCGTGCAGAATGCACTTGTATATGCCCTCAACGTTGCGCCCTGCCTTACCAACATGATCGAGTTCTGCGGGGAGAGAGTACTGAATGTTCTTGTTTTCACAACCGCCGCCCTTTAGTATTAACATGACCTCAACCTCGTCTTGCTCCCACTGCTCAAAGTGAATTACGGGCGTACCCGGACCGAGGTTTAGCCCAGAGTTCCTGCCCGTTATGCTGTCTACAGAGTTAGGGCGTAGCTTACCGCGCCGGGTCGCCTCCTCTATCATGGCGTGAATGGCTTTTTTGATGACAATCTGGTTTGTGCCGACGGGGGTGTGTACCAGAAATGTAGGCATCCCCGTATCCTGACATATTGGGGATACGTTTTCCTTTGCCATGTCTACGTTTAGACTAATGATGTGTAGGGCTTGCCCTGCTTGTGTAGTGGTTTTTTCGCGCTTGTGCGCCGCGTGCAGTACTTTGCGAACGTCGGATGGTAGGTTCGTTGCTGTCTGGGTTATGAGTTCAAGAAGGCTCTCGTTTAACGCGTCCATTAGGCGGCTCCTCGTAGAAAAGTTCGTTCTAGCCTAATCCTACCCGAAACTCGGCGCAAATTCAATATGGCAGGCGTGTGAGGAGTGATTATAGTTAGGGGATCTCCACTGCTCCCAGAATTGAGAGAGTGGGCTTGAACGATAAGGTTAGTGCGGAGAGGGCTTATGTTCTTTCAAAGCAGGAATTCGTGGACTATTTGTTGTAACTACAGGGTGACTGTACGTTAATGGTTAAGGAGATCCCCAACGAATGCTCGCTCACGTTCTCTCAAGCGCGGTACTTGGAATAGATGCCTATCAGGTTCATGTAGAAGTAGATGTTGGTAACGGGATGCCCGCCATGTCTATTGTGGGGTTACCCGATGCATCGGTAAATGAGAGTCGTGAACGGGTGCGCTCTGCCATAAAGAACTCCGGTTTCATGTTTCCTTACGACAAAAAAATTACGGTGAACCTTGCTCCCGCCGATGTTCGCAAGGCGGGACCCAGTTTCGATCTACCTATCGCGATAGGCATTCTCGTCGCAACAGGGCAGATACCCGCAGAGAACCTTGAGGGCGCGGTACTTATTGGAGAGTTGTCTTTGGATGGCGGAGTTCGCTCTGTGAACGGTGCGCTGCCGATAGTGATCGGGGCGCGGGCGTTAGGGATGACGCGCCTTTACCTCCCTGCCAACAATGCGCGAGAGGCGGCGATTGTGCGCGAGGTGGATGTTTTCCCCGTCGCGACGTTGAGCGAGATGGTTCGCGCTATCGCCCTGCCCGATTCGCTGGAACCCTACCCCTACGACCCTACTCTCCTGCATCCCACTACTCCATACTTTGCCCACGACTTTGCCGACGTAAAAGGGCATTCGCTCGTGAAACGTGCTCTTGAAGTAGCTGCGGCTGGCGGTCACAATATTCTGCTAATTGGTCCGCCCGGCTCTGGCAAGACGATGATGGCACGTCGCCTACCCTCTATTCTGCCCCCCATGACTCCTGAAGAGGCACTCGAAGCGACTAAAATCTACAGTGTATCAGGGCTACTCACTGCCGAGAACGCCCTCATAAATACACGCCCCGTTCGTTCGCCTCACCACACGGTCTCTACCACCGCACTCATCGGGGGAGGGGCAATTCCGCGACCCGGTGAGGTGAGCCTCGCCAATCATGGGGTGCTGTTTCTCGACGAACTACCGGAGTTCAATCGTGATGCCCTTGAGGTACTACGCCAGCCCCTTGAAGACGGCATAGTGACCATCTCCCGCGTAAGTGCCTCGCTCACCTTTCCTGCCCGTTTTTGCCTAGTTACCGCGATGAATCCCTGTCCGTGCGGTTACTGGGGGGATAAGTTCCGCGAATGTACGTGCGCTCCAAGTGCGGTGCAGAAGTATCAAAAAAGGATATCGGGCCCGTTACTGGATAGAATTGACCTGCATATTGAGGTTCCTCGCCTCTCAGAAGAGGAGCTACTACAGACTGGGTTAGGCGAGAGCTCAGCGCAGATACGGAAGAGGGTACTACAGGCGCGTAGAGTGCAGGAGGAGCGGTTCTCTACCGCCCCGCTCTTCCCGCCTACCGTGGAAGAGGGTGTACCTCCTCATCCAGTACCCTTTCGACGCACTCCGCTCTACAATAACGCGCAGATGGAGTCGGCGGATATTCGTGCCTACTGTCGCCTGACGGAGGGCGTTAAGAGCCTACTTCGTGTTGCGATTGACCGCTTGGGGCTGTCCGCGAGGGCGTATGATCGCCTCTTAAAGGTGGGGCGCACTATTGCAGACTTGTCAGGTTCGGAGGATATTGAACCCGCGCATATTGCCGAGGCGATACAGTATCGTAGCCTTGACAGGAAGTTTTGGGGCGGCTAGGAAAAGGGCTTTTCCGCTTTGGGCTGTGCGCGTGGAGATTAGGAATTCATGTTACGCAGTAAGTAGCCCTCAACCCCTAGCCCCTTCTCCCAATACTGGTGGGCGAAGGGGAACTAAGGCGACCAGTTTACCGGGTCTCTCCTCTGCTTTGGGTTCCAAAAAGCGAAATGTCCGCTCTACAGACCTTTCAGACAGGCTCCCTCGCCCAGAATTGGGAGAGGGATGTCCGTTAGGACAGGGGGAGGGCTAGTTCAGATGCTCTGCGTAAGGTGAGTTAGGAAGTGTGACAAACCACTTAGAGACTCTCTCTAGTTAAATGATTCCAAAACCTCTAGGAAAAGAGAACCTAGAGGCAAACAGAGTCGCCTACTGCCCTAGTCACCCCTCGCCCAGAATTGGGCGAGGGGACGGGGGTGAGGGCTTCTGGTGTTCAAATGGAACACTTATTCTGACGCGATTCCCTTAACAAGATAGGAGCCGATTTTTGAGCAGATTTCAACTGATTGATTTAGTGACAGACGGAACGAGCTTCGATAACGTCGTCCTCAACAAGTCCCAGTTCAACAATATCAGTTTCGCGGAGGCGACTTTCAACAACATCAGCATGGCTTCCGCCCTCTTTACAGACATCAATTTCCAGAACGCGAAGTTTCAAGATGTGAACATGGAGGGGGTAACCATTGATGACGCTAACATCACGGGGCTGACTATCAATGGCTACAATATCGAGAGCCTAATCACCTCAGAAGTTGAGCGTGTACGAACCAAATAGGTTTGAGTGAAGGGGTGCAGTGGAAGTGAGCCTTGGTTGGATAAAGTATCGGAATAAGAAGGGTTTCTACTTCGACAGTGTCACATTAGGCGAACACTCTGTTCGCCCCTATAGAGTATATCTTTCAGGAGGACGCAAATCCGCCTCTTTCGCAATTCGCCCGTCCTTTGGATCATGAATTTTTTGAAAACACACGCAAGAGGTGAGTTCCGCTATCGCCTTCAAGAGCACTTCTGCTCCAAAAACACGTGATGCCGAACGGGA
>JAPLCR010000367.1 GCA_026392135.1 Armatimonadota bacterium | reverse complement strand
TGGGCGAAGGGGAACTAAGGCGACCAGTTTACCGGGTCTCTCCTCTGCTTTGGGTTCCAAAAA
Organism: Armatimonadota bacterium; assembly: GCA_026392135.1. Lineage (GTDB taxonomy): Bacteria > Armatimonadota > Chthonomonadetes > Chthonomonadales > Chthonomonadaceae > CAIJLM01. The sequence continues at coordinate 8,099 of JAPLCR010000367.1, read as the reverse complement.
GCGAAATGTCCGCTCTACAGACCTTTCAGACAGGCTCCCTCGCCCAGAATTGGGAGAGGGATGTCCGTTAGGACAGGGTGAGGGCTAGTTCAGATGCTCTGCGTAAGGTGAGTTCCTAAATAGCGGAACCAGTAGAAAACAATAAAGAAACCACTCCCTTAAATACTCTGTAGTTCAGAGACCGTTTTCTCATTAATCACATTACCTGTGTTCAAGGTACTCTTGGGCTCAATGAGTAAGAGGGAGACCTCTTCAACTGCAACCGGTCTGTGTTCTACCCCTCTAGGAACTATCAGGAACTCCCCCTCCTCTAAACAAACATCACCCTCCCTCAGCTGCATCACGAACCGTCCTCGAAGTACCAGAAACATCTCATCTTCCATTTCGTGGGAGTGCCAAACAAACTCCCCTTGAAACTTGACAAGCTTGACCAGACAGTCGGCTACTTCACCCACAATTTTAGGGTTGAAGTGGTCATCGAACAAGCGTAGTTTCTCAGTGATATTCACCTTCGTCAGCATGGCGATCTCTCTTCCTTAACCTCCCGCCGTCGCGATACCCCACGCCTCTTCCGCCAATCTCTTCATCACGAGACTCTGCTCCCACCTATCGCTAAACTCCTTACCATCCGGCAGTGTGATAGCGTAGCGTGGGGGTCCCAACTCGCTAGCGAAGGGGAAACTATCGCCCGCACCAGCACCCGCAAGCCAATGCTTCATAGCGGTAGCCCAGAGCTGTACAAAGAACCGAGCGGGGGCGGTAGAGCCGTCCGCGACATCCACCTGCACCTGCTCTCCATTGGAGATGCGCCCGTGCATATGCGAAGTACGCGCCAACACCGGAAGCATACGTTCAGTCGCGCCTTCGTCTGCCCACCCGTAGAACTCCCCGACAACCACAAAGTGCGACAAATCCGCCGTAAAGCGAATATCGGGAACAAGGTCAATCAGCTGGATAGTTTGCGGTAGGTTCTCGGTGAAGTTGTTGCGGTGCGTCTCCACGAAAAAGGCAAGCCCCGCGTCATTCGCGATTTTGCGCCCCTCTTTACATATTTTGGCGACCTCTTGGACGGAAGTGAAAGCGTCGGCGGGTTGCGCGAAAACAAAGTCCGCCCCCAGCCTAAGAGCGCGGTCAACCGTCGTCTGAACATCCTCCACCTTGAATGGACGATGCCCCAAAATCAGCCCTAAGCCGTGCCTATCCAGTGCCTCTTTGTGCTCGCGTTCGCTATCGTCATTTAGCCAGCACTCCACTGCCTCGAAGCCATGGGCTTTCGCCCGCGAAAACTTCTCGTCGAGCGTCCACTCCGTCTCCGCGTTCATGGGCAGTTTACCCAGCGACCAGAGTGAGTGTTGAACTCTTAGGCGTGGTGCAGCAGTGCTGCCATCGTTGTATCGGTCATAGTTCGTCATCTTAGGCTCCCATCAGATTAAATAGGTTGTTTTCTTTTTCCTGAAGGCACCTGTTTACCCATTCGGGAAAATGGCTGTTTTTAAGAAACTTTTGGGATTAGGGACAAAAGTTTCTTGTTTTATGCCACTTTCTCGTTCGGGAAAATGGCGGTTTTCAGGAAACTTTTCGCAAAAACGGAGCGTGAGTAGTTACGCTTTCCTATCCCAAAATCTCTCTTGCTTGCGACACATCGCGCTCTATCTGCCCCACCAGCGCGTCTAGCGAATCGTACTTGCGCTCTTCCCGTAAGCGTTTTACAAAACGAATCTCCATCTTGCGACCATAAATATCTTCGTCAAAATCTAAAAGATAGGTCTCAATCGAGTGTCCTGCATCCTCTATCGTCGGACGGTTGCCAATGCTGCACGCTCCGTTAAGTACGCGCCCATCCCCTAGGGTCACCTGCACGGCGTAGATTCCATCCAGCGGAACCACCTGCCGAACCTCCAAACTCAGGTTGGCGGTAGGAAAGCCGAGGGTACGCCCTAACTGCTGCCCTTTAACCACCTCTCCTGCCAGATAGTAAGGGTGTCCTAGTATACGCTCCGCCTGTGCGATTTCGCCCTGCCGCAGAAGTTCCCGAATGCGGGTACTACTCGCAGGTTCGCCATCCGCCTCCACCGCGTCCAAGTCGTAGAGGCGATACCCAAATCTCTCCCGCTCCCGCTCCAGATAGGCGACATCCCCGCTACGCCCTTGCCCGAAAAGGAAGTTCTTACCGACGACTATCGCCTGTGCGTTCAACTTCTCCTTGAGGATTCCCTGCACAAAATCGTCAGGGGAGAGCTGGGAGAGAGCCATGTCGAAATGCGCGATAATAACGGAAGAGGGGTTCAACTCGGAGAGGAGGCGAATCCGTTGGGAGGGAGTAGTGAGGTAGCCTGGAACCCGCTCAGGCGCGATAAGCTCGGCGGGATGACGGTCAAACGTAAAGATAAGGGCGGGGCGCTGATGTCTCTGCGCGTCTTCAATCGCTGTGCGGACTATCGCCTGATGCCCGATATGCACCCCGTCGAACGTGCCGATGGCGACGGTAGACGCGGGAAAGGCTTGTGTAATGGCGGACAAGCCGTAGATAACATTCATGCTGTTCTCATTCCAACCACCAGAGTAGACGCTCATACGTATATTATACTCAATCCGTGGCTGTTAATAGGGACGAAAATTGCAGACTGCCCTCCATAACCAAAAACACCGCCATAAAACATGAGATGATTTGCTGGTACAATAGTCACAAACCTCGCCGCTTGCCACTGCGCTACAGAGAGTTCGCGCCGCAGTTGGAGGATACAAAATGATGATACTCTACCTTCTCACTCTGCTACTCGGATTAAATCCGCCTAAAACGCAGCCCCAACCCGCGCAAAACGGCGTGTTGGTGGTCTTTAAGCGAGTAGGCACTGCCGATCGCTATCAAGGAACGCTAGACAAATTTACTCTACCGCCTACTGTAGCCAACAAAGGCTTACTGTCCTTCCCCAATCCGCCTAATAAGCCTTCTACTCAAACCAACCTAGATAGGCAAGGCTACCCGTACCTCTTCTATGTTGTTAAGAACGAAAACACCACTAGCTTCTACTACTCGCCTGATAGTAAGCGGTTTCAAGATGAAGAGGGAGCTATAGTAAATCTACCCTCAAACGAGGATGCTCTTCTAAAGTCGTTTCTCAGCAAGGCAAAACCCGCCCCTATCCAACACCGCCCTGTTCATGTGGATGCGTCCTACCCTGGAACAATCGACTTCCATCTTAAATTCCTATGCAAAGCCGCCGATTACATTGTGGTTGGTAGAGTAGTCGGCGTACTACGTGAAGGGAATACTCCTTTCAACAATACAAACGGCAGTAGCAAACACACCGTATTTCTCATTGCAGTAGAGCGGTATCTCAAATCCGCGACACCGCAAGCACCCGCTATCATTAAAATATGGCAAGTCGGAAGTTGGTACTCTCACGCCTCTGGCGACCCTCTCCTAGGCGTTGGAGAGCGGTATCTCCTTTTCCTTAGGCTTCCCTATCTACAGCTATCACGGAAAGACCGTATGCTCGGTTACACACGCGCCTTCGTTGACGGCGTAGAGGGTCCCGATGGATATTTCGACGAAATGATATTTGTACACCCCTTGAACAGCCAGATACTCCTGCGCGACGGCATGACGCTTGCGCCTAATACCCAAGATATTACTCCTCATTGGCGATTCAGGCAGGGTCCCCAAATCATTGATGTCACCGAACAGCAAGCCCTACAAAACATACTGGATGCCCCCAACCTTCCCCTAGAGCGGTAAATCTGCGAAAAAAATGCACACAAGCCCCTCGCTTAGAACCATTCACACAGGCTTCTAATCTCATACCACAAAAACTCCTCTCCTTTGCGAAGGAGAGGTTGGGTGAGGTTATGTGCAGAGCCACAACCCTACACTCTTACCATCTAGTGGTTGAAGACAACCACCGTCACGCCGTCTCCGCCCTCGCCCTCCACGCCCTGCCGAAAACTTGCGACAGAGGGGTGTTGACGCAGGTAGTCCTGCACCACACGCCGCAATGCCCCCGTGCCGCGCCCGTGAATGATACGCGCCTGCTGTAGCCCCGCCACAAAAGCGTCGTCAATATACTTATCTAGTAGTGACTGGGCTTCATCGGCACGCATAGCACGTAACATCAGTTCAGGTGATATTTGTAGCGACTTCTGCATGGCAATATCCCCTGCACCACTGACCTCAATCGTCGCCTTTTTCTTTTCGCGCTTCACTATCTCTGCTGTCTCCGCCTTATCCATTGGGCGTAGCTGATTCAAGGGAAGTGTGACGCGCATAATGCCCATCTGGAGTATCACCGATCCATCACGAGGGTCGTCAAGGAGTTGCCCATCCATGTTCAACGAGACGACGCGCACCCTATCGCCCTTTTTATAGATATGACCATCGGGCGCGGGAGGAGGCTCGGCTAGCGGCACAGGGTTCTGCTCTTCGAGGGAGTTGTAGGTCTCTTTACGTAGCGTCTCCAGTTTCCGACGTGCCGTAGTTCCTTTTTGCGCCCCCTTACTCAGCTTCTGTAACTCTTTGAGGATGTTCTCCGCTTTCTCATTAGCGCGGCGCAGAACGAGCCGCGCCTCCTCTTCTGCGTTTTGGCGAACGGTACGCTGAACTTCAGTTATCTGCTGAACACGGGTCTCGTATTCGCGCTTCGCGGCAGTCGCCTCGTTTCGGGCGCGGTTCGCCTGAATTTCGGTAGTTTTCGCGGCTCTACGGCTCTTTTCAATCTGTTGGAGCAGTTCGCCGGTCTCAATGTCGCGGTGCGAAAGGTAGTCCCGTGCCCCATTAACCAAATCCTCGCGCAAGCCCAACCTACGCGCAATATAGAACGCATTGGAGGAGCCGGGTACACCTAGCATCACACGGTAGGTCGGTGATAGAGTCTCAAGGCTGAACTCAACAGAGGCGTTTTCGACACCCGTGTGCGAGTAGGCGTACTCTTTCAGTTCGCCGTAGTGCGTTGTCGCAACGACTCGCGCCCCCTTCTGCTGAAGATAGTCAAGAAGCGACTTGGCAAGTGCCGCACCCTCCGCGGGGTCGGTTCCTGCGCCAACCTCGTCCATCAACACAAGGGCGTTGGTTCCGATAGTGTCCACAATTCGCACGATGTTCTTGAGGTGGGCGCTAAACGTAGAGAGGCTCTGCTGAATGTCCTGCTCGTCACCGATATCGGCGTACACCTGGTCGAAGAGGGCGATTTCGCTGTCGCCGGAGGCGGGTATCTGTAGCCCTGTGAGTATCATCAAGGTCAGTAGCCCTATCGTCTTGAGCGAGACCGTCTTGCCGCCCGTGTTAGGTCCCGTTATCAGAAGCGTGCTGAACTTTTCGCCCACCTCTACCTCTATAGGAATGACGTGCCCAGTGAGAAGTGGGTGACGCGCCTCGTACAGCTTGACGATACCCTTGCGGTTCAGTTTTGGCTCCGCCGCCTGCATCTCTTCCGCAAGTATCGCCTTCGCGTTGATAACGTCCAGATGCCCGAGTATCGAAATCATGCGATGCAGTTCTGCGTAGTAGGAGCCGACGAGCGCGGTCAGTTCGCTGAGTATTCGCTCTATCTCTTGCACCTCTTTGAGTAGAAGTTGCTTGAGTTCGTTGCCGAGTTCTATGGTCTGCGGTGGCTCAATAAAGACGGTAGCACCCGACTGGCTGGAGTCGTGAACAATCCCTCCAAACGCCTTCGCATACTCCGCCTTTACAGGAATGCAGTAACGCCCTTCGCGCACTGTGACTACTGTCTCTTGTATATGCGTGCGGTGCTTTTCAGCACCGAGAAGCGACTGTAGGCGGTCAGTCAAACGGTTCTGCGTGACTTTTATCTGACTGCGTATACGTCCTAGTTCGGGCGAAGCCGAGTCGCGTACCTCCGCACTTTCGCTGATACACGCGCCGATACGGCTCTCCACAATCTGCAGGACGGGGATGTTCGTCGCCATCTCCGCGAGTAGCGGGACGTGTTCGTGCCGATTGAGGATGTACATTCGCACGCTTCGCCCTGCTTCAGTGGAGTACATCACCTTGAGGAGGTCGTGCGGCGAGATCCGCATCTCTACACGCCCCTGCTCTAATACCGTGCGAATGTCGTGTATACCGCCGAGCGGCAACCCGCTTTCGTGGTCGCGCAGATAGCGCCCCTCTTTAGTCTCCTGCAACCGTCGAACGACGGTCTCAGGGTATGGGAGCGGTTCTAACTGACTCGCAAACTCGTGCCCCACGCCATTGGTGGTGTGTGCAACGAGCTTATCGAGAACTTTTTTATATTCTAAAACTTGTAATGAGTGCGTATCCATCGCTATTTTCCAATCTCAATGAGAGCGTATCGTCTCTTCAATTCTACCTCTTCCCTATCGTTACAGAACGCTTTTCTGATAAAGAAAATACTATACCCTAATCCTCGCCCTCGTGAAGGAGAGAGAGCCTTGCGGTGTCTCAGCCAAAATTGTACAGTACGTGAAGCATTCATCGCTGATAGGGTAATCTACTTCAAGAAAACAGAGAATGTTCTGTCGGAACGAAATATCTATTAAGGAGCTCTAAAGTTGACACTTGAAACACGCCTTGACGAAATAGACGCTTACATCGCTGAACATCGCGACAAGGCTCTGGATGACCTTGCACACCTCTGTGCCATTCCTAGCGTCTCCGCAAAAAAGCAGGCTCAAGAGCCTTGCGCGGAGTTTGTCTGCTCTCTGTATAGGAAAGCAGGATTGACAGCACGCCTGATTCCCATTACTGATGCACCTCCAATCGCCTACGGTGAGTACCGCTCTCCTAACCCAGACGCGCCGACGGTTCTCTTCTATAATCACTACGATGTACAGCCCGCCGAGCCACTCGAACTGTGGGATAGCGACCCGTTCACACTTACATTTCGCGACGGCAAAGCCTTTGCACGAGGGGTTGGCGACGATAAAGGGCACATCGTTTCGCGCCTGCTTGCCCTAAATGCGATTCGCTCCGTCAACAAAGGGGAGCTTCCCTTCCATGTCAAGTTTATATCGGAGGGGGAGGAGGAGGTAGGCAGTCCACATATCGGTTCATTTATGGAGGCAGAGCGCGACAATCTCCATGCCGACTACTGCATCTGGGAGGAGGGTGGGGTCAATGAGGAGGGGGCACCCTATCTCTACTGCGGTATGAGGGGTATCGCCTACTTTGAACTCCATGTCAAGACCATAGCCTACGACGCACACTCTGGCATGGGAGGCTCACTACTCCCCAATGCGGCATGGCGACTGGTGTGGGCTTTGTCACGCTTGAAAGGGAGCGACGAGCGAATACTGCTTCCCGGTCACTACGATAGTGCGATACCTGCCTCCGAGCGCGACATGGAGCTACTAGGATCGCTCTCAAACGACTACGAGGACACACGGGCTAAGTTTGGTTTGCCAGACGACGGATTCTTGGGCGGCGATGCAACCAAAGGCGCGGAGTATATGCGCCGTGCCGTTTTTGAGCCAACCCTAACAGTGTGTGGGCTTGATAGCGGTTGGCAGGGGGCAGGCGCGAAGACAGTGCTTCCCTCGGAAGCCCACGCAAAAATGGACTTCCGCCTCGTCCCCGACCAAGATCCCGATGAGGTACACGCAAACCTGAAAGCGTGGCTTGTGCAGGAGGGCTTTGCCGACATTGAAGTACGTTATCTGGGTGGTCAACGCCCAGCTCGCGTAGACCCCGACCACCCGTTCGTGCAACTTGCCGCAGAAACCGCCGTCCGTGTCTACGGTAAACGCGCTACTATTACGCCCATTGTAGGTGGATCAGGACCTATGTGGTGGTTCTCGAACTTCCTAGGACTGCCCGTAACCGCGCCCGGTATCGAATACCCCGGTGTTCGCGCCCATGCCCCAAACGAAAACATTCGCCTCGACGACTTTAATAAGGGCACAAGTCATCTCGCTCACCTGCTACTACAGCTAGACACCCTCTCCTAAAGCATTCGATAGTACTGTTATCCCCTTCCCCACTGTAAGCTGTCCCCCTACTCTCACCATTATGATGAGGGGACAGCCGATTTTGGGGTACTTCATAACGATCACTCATTTGTTTCATAATATAGTAGATTGATAGAAATACTTGTTATAAAATAACTAATTACATACAAATACACAAC
>JAPLCR010000458.1 GCA_026392135.1 Armatimonadota bacterium | reverse complement strand
GTTTTTTAAACACCCCGATTTGAAGACGCAAGCCGTCTTTACGGCAGAGCCTATAGACTACATTCAAGCACCCCATGCTTACGATTTTGAGGATAAGTAGAGTATCTAAAACGAAAAAACCACCCTTCCGAATCTCCTTTTTGTAAGGAGTGCGGAAGGGTGGTCTGTTTTTGGGAGGGCAAGGCGGCAAACCAATCACGAAAGCGCGGTACGCTTAGTTCTTGGGTTGCGCTATCTTGTACTTTTGGAGGAACTTCTCAACGCGCCCCTCGGTATCCATAACCTTCTGTTTACCCGTGTAGAAGGGATGGCAGTTTGAGCAGATTTCCACGCGAACCGTCTCGCGCGTGGAGCGTGTTTCGAACGTATTTCCACACTGGCAAACTACGTTCACAGTGTTATATTTAGGGTGAATTCCCTCTTTCATCACAACCACCTTTCTTTGCTAGCCACAATAGAGGCTTTCTTCAAACAGCCCTACTATTATATACGAAAACGAGTTCCCGTGCAATGTACTGAGAAAAAATAATCGCAAGAAACTACAAACAGGGGCTATTTAGAGGGGCTAAGTCCTTTTTTTGAGTATTGACTTTTGCGTTAGAAAGCGTTACCATTGCGATAGCGTGTTTGAGAACGCAATACACTTATTTTTATGGAAAAGGCAAGGTGATAGCATGGCTTTGAAAGTTGGGCTTGTGGGGCTTGGCGGTATCGGGATGACACACGCCGAGGCGTATACGAAAGAGGAGCTGGGCAACATGGTTGCGGTTTGCGATGTGGTGAAAGAGAAGGCGGATAAGACCGCCGAAAAGTACGGTGTAAACGCCTACTATAGCGTGGCGGATATGCTTCGCAATGAAGACCTCGACATTGTGGATGTGACGACCGGAGGCTTTGAGAACGGAAGCTGGCACTACGAACCCGCAATGGAGGCGATGGAGGCGGGCAAAGCCGTACTGGTAGAGAAACCTCTCTCCAACGACGTGGGCGAAGCGCGGGAGATGGTCAAAAAGGCGCGTGAAAAGAAAGTCTATCTGGGCTGTAATCTCAACCACTACTTCACTCCTCCCGCCGAAAAGGCGATGGAGTATATGAAAAATGGGAACATCGGGGAGCTAGTCTACTGCCTACACAAGATGGGCTTTTCGGCAGGCGAACCTACCTACAATCCCAATAATAACTTTCGCTGGAAAGACTTCCCCTATGCCCACCTCAAAGCGTTCCTCTCGCACCCCTTTAGCGTAATGCGCTACTTCTGCGGCGACGTGACCCATGTACAGGCGTTCGTCAATCGCCCCGGATTTCGTAGACGCGTGAACGATGTTATGCTCTCTACGGTGAGTATACACGTCCGCTTTGCGAACGACTGCGTAGGTTATCTGCTCAGCCAGCGCGGCGACGCGCACTACGGTCTAGGCGGCTGGTGGAGCCTTGAGGTTGCGGGGACGCAGGGAACCTTCTGCATTGAGAACTGTATCGAAAAGGTGACGTTCTGGCCCGCGCCCGGCTCTGGCAAAGCGGGTAGCCCTGAAAAAATGTCGGGCGGCGGCTCTGAGGGACCCGAAGTGATGAACACAGGCATTACCGACTTTAGTGCTACCTTCCCGCGCCGCATTCACGCCTTCCTTGAGGACATTACGAATGGGGTTCCGCAGGATGATCTCCGCGCTTCGGGGCGCGACGCGCTGGCGGCGTTAGAGTATACATGGGCAGTTATGGAGTCGTATGAGCTGGGCGGTGCTCTGGTTCGTCCGCACGCGCTTCCGCCCATGCACGGCGACCCCTCCTACCTACAACGTTAAAACCAGTGTCGCGACCTAATATC
>JAPLCR010000403.1:2224-3849 GCA_026392135.1 Armatimonadota bacterium | reverse complement strand
GTGGGATAATGTCTACTTTATTCCTTTGGTCACTCCCATTCAGCCGCTAGTGTATTTCGACAGTACCCACTTCAACGATGCTTCACAAGTAACTGTGACCATCAACGCTTGGACAAACGTGGGCGCAACGGCTACAACTTCTAAAGTGGCTACCACCTACAACAAAGAGTACATTCTGGGGAATACCATCCCTGTACTTGGCGGTTTAGGCAATGTACTGGTTAAAGGTCAAGACGCTATTTTCGTCTGCGATATAAGTCACCATACACGTCTAAACCCTGGCGATGAACTAAAACTACTACGTCCTAGAATTATCACGGATCTACCTCCCGGAACAGCCTACTTCATCTGGTCTCACGGAACCTCTACCACGTATGGAGACGCTCGAACCAATGATGCCGCAGGGCAGTGGGTTGGCAGCGGTGATGTTTCAGGCTCACTTGGCGACCTCGTAAGCGGTAAGACCGCGAAGCATTATCCTCCCTACAACTTTGTCGCGATGATGGCTTGTGATTGCGGTGCAACCGCTCTGGCAGTAGGGTTTGGCGTAGCGACGCACACGGGACCTCCTACCCCAGACAGAGCCTTTGTAGGGTGGGAGGTGGAGATACCAGAGTTTACAAACGTGCAGGGCAATGTTAGTTTGATAGACTGGACGACTGCCTTGTACCAATATCTCAATAATGGGGAGAAAGTACGGGTTGCAGTAAACCGTGTGGAAGACACAATGCAAGGTGGACCCGGACAAATAAAAGACCTGAATGGTCAACTCATCCATGCAAAGGTTTACGGAGATAATGATACCAAAGTACACGGCGTTTATGGCGGAAACCTACTTGCTTGGTACAGATAAACAAGGAGATGACAGTGCGACAATACCCTTTATCACCTACTCTAAGAATGAGGAAGGCAACCTTTTCGTTACTTTTGAGTACCATGCTATGTAGTACTGGAGCGTTATCAAAAGCGCAAAAGCCAGATGAAATACCCTCTGTTGCAGTAAGCACGAATGTGCAGGCAAGAGCATTGCAGTTCTTGCGGGCAGTAGAGAGAGACTCCCCACATAAAGACCCTAATGACCCAGATGCTTCTCAAGCCTTTCCTAGAGCGGATTCCCAGCCGTTCCCAGAATCGGACAAAACAGTTTCAAGGCGACCACGTCCCATGAAAATTCGCGTATTGGGGGGCAAAAATTCAGGGAGAAGGGGAGTAGGCAACTACTGGGCAATCTCCTATAGTGAGATTGACTCACTATTTCTTGCTATCAATAGCAAAAGTGGTGCTGTGGTAGGATTTTCTGACGCAATACTGGAAGATGCGCTAGATCTTCTTCCTGCAAAGGCTTGGGAAGAGTGTATATCGGCAGACACTGCAACCTCTCGTGCATGGGAGTATCTCAAGAATACAGGGATGGACTTGAGCGATGTGGTAGTAAATGAAATACGCCCTGTAGAGCAGTCCAACGGAGCAACACAAGGTTCAATGAAGTGGGATATCTATTTTAAGCGGATATTTAACGGTGTTCCTTTGTATTTTAGTGATTTCTGGGTAGTTTTGGATGCTACAGAAGGAAGACTTATCCGAATGTCAGGGAATACAGATAGAGACCCTTTACAAGATGGACA
>JAPLCR010000403.1:0-2195 GCA_026392135.1 Armatimonadota bacterium | reverse complement strand
GGACAACTCAACATCACGCAAGCGCAAGCCCTTGAAAGAGGACGCACTCTGTTGCTCCAAAAGGGAAACACACTGGCAGGAGAGGCAACTGCCCAACTCGTCTATATGTTTCCAAACAATGGTTGGACAGCAAAATCCGAAAAGGAGACTACTTTAGTTCCTCAGTATCACTTGACTTGGTATGTCTCCAGCTTCAAGACTGAAAAACTTGCTTCCGGGCTTTGCAGTGTAAATATAGATGCGACTACAGGTGATATTACGGGGTACGGATCCACTTACTTTATGGGCAAACAGGGCACTCTTATTGAAGGCGGAGAGATGGGTGTATTCCTACGCAAGGCGCACAAGTTAACCCTGACCTCTTTGAGCGGAACGGGAACAGCCAACAAACACCTCGCGGCACTCTCCCCAAAGAAACAGGGTGTAAAAACGTTAGCCGTTACGCCCTCTCCTGTGAAGTTCTATGGCGCACTCTCCGGTCTCATTCAGGCACGAAGCCTTCCAAAACATCTCACCTTTCGCCCCACGCACAACCTGACTATAAGCCTTGCGAACGGCGAGAGTAAGACCCTGCTGTTTGACAAGCATACAGGCTATATGCTCTACAGCAAAGGAAACGAGAAGTTCTACCTCTTACCGGGACCGGGTTTGAGGCGTTGGATGACCCAGTAAGACCTCACTCATTCGTCGCGATGATGGCTTGTGATTGCGGTGCAACCGATGCGATGGCAGTAGGGTTTGGCGTAGCGATGCACACAGGACCTTCTACCCCAGACAGAGCCTTTGTAGGATGGGAGGTGGAGATACCAGAGTTTACAAACGTGCCGGGTGATATTAGCTTGATAGACTGGACGACTGAGTTTTACAAAAACTTGAACGCTGGTAAGACTGTACTCAAAGCTATTGACGATGCTAACATATCACCGGGGAAGATTTGGAATCAGGCTCGTACTATCCAATTGAGTCCGGTAAAATTTGGAGACCCCGCCACAAAAGTACACGGAGTCTATGGTGGGAACCTGCTTGCATGGTACAGATAAGATAAGGAGAACGACATTGCGCTGTTTTATAACCACCCGTAGCCAAGAGAAGTTTACACTCCTCTCATTTTTGACCAGTCTCCTTATGGTGTCCTCTCTAATGGCATGGGGGCAAGCACCGAACGAAATACCCTCTTCGGCAGTAAGCGCGAATGTGCAGACAAGAGCATTGCAGTTCCTGCGGGTGGTAGAGAAACTCTCCCCCCACAAAGACCCTAATGACCCAGATGCTTCTCAAGCCTTTCCTAGAGCGAATGTCTCACGTTTTCGGAACACCGATAACACCATCGCCGTAACTCCGCGCCCTCTGATGGTCAATGTGGTTGGAGGAGGAATGTCTGGAAAGCCCCTACGTGGCAGGTACTGGACGGTCTCTTATTTTCAAGGCTCTGATATTAGGGTTGATGTGGATAGTGTTAAGGGCGGCATAAAGTCGTTTTTAGACTCGACGCTTACGGATGCGATGAGATTATTGCCCGTGAAAGAGTGGGCAGACTGCATTTCAGAAGATGCCGCCTACTTGCGCTCTATGGAGTATCTTAGGGCTACGGGGATGGACTTGAGCGATGTAGTACTCAGTGCTGTGCAACCACATCAAGATGGAAACGAATCGAATCCTGAACGGCGTTGGGAGCTCTCTTTCGTTCGCTTACATAATAACGTCCCGTTACGAAACTCTGAATTTTGGGTCGAATTGGATGCAAGTGAGGGGCGGCTTATCGCTATTGGCGGAACACCGGACATGGCTCCCATAGAAGATGGGCAACTCAACATAACACAAGACCAGGCACTTGCGAGAGGACGTAACCTGCTGCAACAGAAGGGAAACAACCTCTTTGGGGAAACCAGCATTCAACTCCGCTACCTCTTTCCCAACAATATATGGACAGCGAAGTCACAAAAAGAGACAACATGGATTCCAACCTACCACCTAGCATGGGAGGTCTCCAGCTATACCGGAGACACCTTCAAATTAGGACACTCTTTCGTGTGGATAGACACTACGGCAGGAGACATTGTGGGTTATGGTTATAGTCCCCTGATGGGGAGACGCAGAGCTGACACAACAGGTGAAAAATTGGTCACACTTCTTGGAAAAAGTAATAGACTGGTTCTAACTCCCTTGAGCGGAACGGGAACAGCCAACAAGCACCT
>JAPLCR010000268.1 GCA_026392135.1 Armatimonadota bacterium | reverse complement strand
TATTCCAAGCTCAGACACTGGTGAAATAAACATGACAAACCGAAACCGAAACCACCACGCTTTTACGTTGATTGAACTTTTAGTCGTTATCCTGATTTTGGCGATTCTCGCGGCTCTTGTTGTGCCGCGTGTTGTCGGAAGAACATCGGACGCGAAGATAGCAAAAGCAAGAACCGATATCTCTACTTTGGGAAGCCTCGTCCAGCAGTATCGTATTGACTGTGACAAGTTTCCCTCTACAGAACAGGGGTTGCAAGCCTTACGGATAGCACCTAGCGACGCGCCCAACTGGAGAGGACCCTACTCTCAAAAAGACATCTCTTCTGACCCTTGGGGCAATGAGTACCTTTATGAGTCTCCTGGACCCAATGGCGAGGACTTTGTCATCGTCTCGTATGGCGCAGATGGTGCCCCCGGCGGTGAGGGCGACGCAATAGATATTACGAGTCAGTAGAGGTAACCCCAAAACTTGGGTGACGGAGGTTACCCCCCGTCTGAAAGATGACTGCCCTCTATAGGCAGAGGTTTTTAGCCTCTGCTGATGAAAAGCCTAACTTGAGTTATGTCAACACACGCCACATTGAAACTAAATAGACGCGGCTTCACGCTCATAGAGCTAAGTGTCGTTATCGTTATACTGGCACTTTTCGCTATGCTCGTTGTCCCAAACTTTGTTGCTATGAGGCGGTCACGCGCCTACTTCGACTTAGAAGCGAGTATTGCGCGTACTCCCGTTGATACCTATAACGAGGCGCGAAGCAGCCATCGCCCTGTGCAGCTCCGCATAGAGGGAAGCACACTCATTATGGAGCGGCTAACAACAGATAGCGACCCTCAACAGGTCAAACGTGTTGACCTTACAAGCGACATTCAGGTTGACCGCACGCTTTTGAACGGTGACTCTACGGACATATCCTCTTGGAAGTGGACTGTCTACCCAGACGGCTCAGCGGATGCCGGCGGCGTTGAGTTTCTGGTAGGCGCAAGCCGCAAGTCGCTAGTGCTTCATAAGGACGGTAAATCGCAGTGGCTTTCCGGCGATCTACCCAACGCAACTGAGGACAAATGGCAAGCGGGGGAGATCCAGAAACGTGGCTAAAACTCAGAAGGGGTTCACACTCGTTGAGTTGATAGTGACTATCTTCATCGTCTCTGTGGCACTGGTGGCAGTGATGGGAGGTATTCGCTCTTTGGGGGTGGCAGATGTGAAGGCGCACGAAGCGGAACTTCTCCAACAGTTTGCCGCTCAGAAGTTAGCAGATTTGCGAACGGCTGCTGACCTGAATAATGCAGAGACCTCTGGTAATTTTTCTGACCAAGGGTATGCAGGGGTTACGTTTCAGGTCACAGTTCAGCCTAGCGGAACTGATAACGTGGACGAGGTAAAGGTGACGGTTCTGCATAACAACGAAGCGCAGTCGCTCACCGAACTTATGTTTGTTCCGCCTGCACCTACCACGAGCACCACAACAGGGGCGACGACGACACCGGGCAGAGGAGTAAAACTCCGATGAAATACGGTATGAGACGGAGACATCGCGGGATCACTCTGATTGAGCTGATTGTTGTGATGGGGCTGATGATAATCATGATCTTCGCACTTGGATATGGCTTTACGGGTGGGCTAGACCTCCAGCGGGTGAGTGCAAAGCGCCGGGAGGAGTATAGCGCGATGGAAGGGGTAGACAGGCGAATTACGCACCTGCTTCAGAGTGCTTTTCTCTCTGCAACAGCAAACGACACAAGCTCCTTCTTTATCGGTGAGATGGACGAAGGGGGCAAATCGGAAGACATCGGTTGCGACCGCCTAGTATTTACGACTATCGCTCCCTCTATTCCTATGGCGAGCCTTGAAAGTGCTGACGACTTTGAGACGCAACATAGGTCGCGGGGACCTATTGGCGGTCTGAGCGAGGTCTCTTATGGGACGAGGGCTATAGGGACTCCTAAAGGTAATCAATCGGGGCTTTTTGAGCGTGTACAGACTCCGAGTGATGCCGATAACACACAAGGGGGTATGGAGTCGCTGCTCAGCTCTCAGGTACAGAAAATAGGCTTTCAGTTTTGGAATGGAACGGACTGGGTGGCAGAGTGGGACACCACGGTGGCAGGACAACGCCGCCTTCCTGCTTCCGTCAAAGTGACCTATACGCTAAACACGGCGACGGGAAGCAGTGGGAGTGATAACAGCATCCTTCATGTCTTTATTGTCCCGCTATTTACAAGTGATGTGACTGCTGACAACCCGGTTACAACGACGACGAGCTTAACCCGATGAGAAATCGAAAGACTGGTTTTATCTTAGTGGAGGCGTTGATTGTGGTGGCGTGTCTTGTGGCACTGATGGCGATGCTCGCCGCAAACCAGCACTCCTCTATGCGCGAAACGCAAGACCGATTGCGGCAAAAGAGGGCAGAGAGCGCAGCAAGGTCGGCAGTCGCTTATGTCTTTTCCACACTTACAAACGCAACACCTAATAGTGTGACTTTGAACGATGACTGGGCGCAGTTAGGGAGTAATGGAAACCAGTCTTTCGAGTTAGGAGATCTGATTTTCCGCGTACAGATAATAGATGCAAACTCTCGCCTGAATGTGAATGTTGCCACTGCCCCACAACTACAGTCTCTATTAGTAGACCAGACAATGGTGGATAGTTTACTAGACTGGCGCGAGACCTCTACCACACCAAGGGCGAACGGCGCGAAAGACGAGTACTATACGGGGCTAGAGACACCCTACCTTGCGAAATTAGCGAGCCTGACTACTCTGGAAGAGTTACTACTGATTAAAGGCTGGACGGCACAGAAACTCTTTACTGTGCAGACCGATGTGATACAGTCTGCAATAACGCAGACGGATACAAACAACAGGCAGTTGCCGTTAATAGACTATCTTACCGTAGATGGAGGCGCACCGAATACTCGCGCCAACGGATCTACAAAAATCAATCTGGGAGTGCGGGGCGTTACGCTCAACCAAATAGTGCAGTTGGGGCTGACGCAAGCCCAAGCGACGCAGGTGTTCAACCGAATACCGTTCAACTCGTTTCAGCAGTTACTGGGAGTGCCGGGCTTGACCCCTATCGCGCAACAGAGGCTACTGGATGCCGTGACCTTTACGGCAGGGAACCGAGTAACGGGCAAGATAAATCTGAATACCGCGCCGAGTTGGGTGTTGCAGACGATACCCGATGTGACTTTAGACATTGCGAATACGATTGTTACGCAACAGAGTACCGGATTCACGCGGTTGAGCCAACTAGCCACGCTCAACGGGGTATCGCCAACTACGCTTCCAAGAATCGCCGACAGCTTTGTTGTAGGAAGCGATACGTGGATAGTACGCGCTTATGGAAAGAGTGGAGAGATAGGAACCGCTATCGAAGCGACAGTGGTTCTGACAAACGGAAAACTTCAAATCCAAAAATGGGATAGACTGAACACTATCGGTATCCCTGCTTGGTGGAATTGGGAGGAGGAGCCTACCTCAACAACTGTGGTAGGTACAGGACAATGAGTAGTAAACACACAACACAACTTCACATAGAGTGGTCGCCGAGCGGGGTGCAAGCCCTGAATGTAGTGACCGGAGAGACTGCAAGCGGAAGTAGCCTCAATGAGATACGACGCTTTCTGGAACCTCACAGGCACGCACTCGTAGGGATAGGGCGCAACGCGGTCTTTTTGAAGACCCTTCGTATGCCTAAAGCCACCCCCGAAGATATGCGGCGTATTTTGAGTGTACAGGCGGGGCAGCTTTTCCCTCTTCCTTCCGAAATGCTCTCCTTCGATTTCGTGCAGTCTGCTGACCAGAATCTCGAAGGGTGTCTGACCCTGATTGCTGCTATGAAGACCGAGGATTTGAAGCAGGTACGTGCAGAACTCCAGCAGGTGGGATTGACTCCAACGCGTATACTCCCCGTCTCTTTGGGGGCGGTAGCTGTTGTTGCAAAAGCGGGCTTGAAGGACGGAATACTGCTTGAAAAGTCTAGCACGGGCTTTACGTTCGATGTAGTGCAGGGCGAGACTGTGCGCTTTAGCCGCGTGGTTTTCGGAAATGTAGACCCGCTTGCGGAGGTACAACGAACGCTGTTGGCTTCTAATGCAACGGAACTTCCGGTTATTGCGGCAAGCAAACTAGAGATAAGCGGAGCCGTTTCCGCATCCAGCTCTGTTCTTGGGAGTCTGCACGAAGCCCCTGCCTTCGCGTTTGAGCTGGCAGAGTTTCGGGCAAAGGCGGCGAAGCAACACCTCGCTACGCGCAACCGGGTAGCGGCACTCATGCTGGTTTCGTCGCTCCTACTGGTCGGGCTAGTTTGGGATGGTCGCTCTAAGCAGTGGGCGATAGCAAAGCGCGGTGAAGGAGCATGGGCGAAGGAGATTTCAAAACTGAAATCTATTAAGTCGTTTGAAACGACCAAAGCCCAGAAGCTGAGTACGATGCAGATGACTTTGAAGGGAGCTTTTGAGCCGGGGCAGAGGCTTACCGACGCTATGGCAGTTATGGCGGACAACGTTCCCACAAATGCGTGGATAACAGGGGTCACTCTGGAACGCGGCAAAGCGATACAGGTGCGCGGTATGGCTA
Organism: Armatimonadota bacterium; assembly: GCA_026392135.1. Classification (GTDB taxonomy): domain Bacteria; phylum Armatimonadota; class Chthonomonadetes; order Chthonomonadales; family Chthonomonadaceae; genus CAIJLM01. Next base: position 2,107 of record JAPLCR010000268.1, on the reverse strand, counting down.
AATCCGCTCAAGATGTAGCGGCACTGGTGGAATCGTTGGGACGGATACCCCGCTTTAGAGACACTAGGCTGATATTTGCGAATAGCGTTAAGATAGACGATATTCCGCTCGTACAGTTCAGCGCGACAGCGATAGGAGTGGGCAATCTTCCCATGCCAGCCCCCGCAAAATTGACCAAAAAGGCTACGAAGCCCACGCCTAAAGAGGGCGAAACTGCTACAGGAACGGGACAACAGTCATGATTAACTTCCAGAACAGGCAAGACATGGGAGCCAGTAGTGTCATACTCTGCTCTATCCTGATAATGCTGACAACCCTCATCTATGAGCTGACGGTAAAAGTTCCGAGTTCTGTGTCGCTTGCAAACGGACGCATCCAGAGCAAGAAGAAGCTACAGCATGAGATTGCTTTCACCAAAACCGAAGCGAAAGCACTCGAATTGAAGGTGAAGGGAAAACTGTGGACAGGAAACGCGGATAGGATAACGGCGGCAATATTGAGTAAGACGACGCTTATGGCGAAGCAGTATTCGCTTGGGTTGACAGCGTTTCGTCCGCAGAAACCGCAGACCCTTGAAGGAGTGATGGAGCTCCCTTACAGCATTATTGTGACGGGGACATTCCCCTCCGTGCAGAAGGCAGCCAGACAGTTGGAAGAGAGCGGGAACCGATTGGCTCTTCGCTCTATTCAGCTTGCATCCTCCGATGCCGCGTCAAGCAGTGTGAGCGCAACTCTCAATATCTCCGCCTTTGTGGAGTTGAAAGAAGCCCCTTCTGAACCGAAAACAGGAGTAAAAAAACGATGACGATAAGTAAACCGATTCTCTACTCTGTGTTGCTTGGGCTGGTGGGATATGCTGCACTGACCTTAACCGGAGAAGAGCCGCCCAAAAAGAAGGCAACGCCCCCTAAGTCCACTGTTAAGAAATCGGGGGAGATAGTGATTACTGAAGAGGACTTGAAGGCGAACTTTGCGCGGTATACGCCTCAACCCAAAGATGCGTTTCTGCCGAAAGTAATTCCGGTAGGTTCTCAACTAGACAAGACAAAAGGCGAACAGCCCGTTATGGGCAAATGGATGCTGACGGGAGTGAACACGGTGGATAGCGTGACGAGTGCGGTTCTGGAGAACGACAGCACCCACGATATTCAGATACTCAAGCGGGGTGATACGTTCAATGGAGCGCAAGTCACCTCAATTGAACCACTCGCCGTGAACTTCGTAAACAACCTGAAACAGGTGAGTCGTCTCACGTTTGTAGAGCCGGAACCCACTAAAGAGTCCGCAGTGACTCCTGCACCTGCCGCACCCGCCAACCCATTCGCCGCCGCTTTTGCCGCGATGTCAGGGGGAGGCGGGGGTATGGGTAGAGGTACGCAGAGCGGTGGTGGACAGAACACAATGCAGGATGGTGCTACAGCACCTACAGACACAACTCTTGAAATGCCAACTACAGGGCGACGCGGAGGCGGACGACGCAACCGCGGAGGAAACTAACCATGAACAGAACGACACGCATTTTAACACCACTGGTTCTTATCGTAATGGCGCAGACCGCCGCCCTAGCACAGTTTGGCGGGGGCGGAGGCTTTGGGCAGTTCGGCGGAGGGGGCGGAGACGACCTAGCCCCTGCTACGCCGGCGTGGGAGCTGTTTAAGCTGAACACGAAGACGCGAGTCAAAATCAACTTCCGCAACGCTAGCCCAGACGCAATTATCCAGACACTGAGTCAGGCGAGTGGTCTTACTATCATTAGAGATGCCACCCTGACAGCAGGAATCACCCTGCAAAGCCCCAATGCAGTCCCGCTCAAAGATGCCTTTGCCATGTTCAATTTGGCACTAGGAATGCGTAATTTCGAGATTAAGAAGGACGGCAGTTTCCTCGTTATCAAGCCGAAACGAGCAGGTTTCGGGGGGAGAACCCCTGACCTCACCAGTCTCATTCCTACCTCTCCAACTTCGCAGGGTATTCTCCGCACCTATGCGCTTACCTTCGCCGACGCGACGCAGGTAGCCCGTGTTATCAATGAGGTGTTCGTCCCCTCTCAAGACTCGACTGCTTCTACCAACCCCTTTGCCGGCTTTGGGGGTGGGGGCGGCGGCGG
>JAPLCR010000130.1 GCA_026392135.1 Armatimonadota bacterium | reverse complement strand
GACTCCGCACCGGAGTCCGTAGTAGCGCACAAGATCTTATCAGCGGAATTAAAAACCTTTATCAGGCGCAACAGGACACTCTGACGAATATCTCTAAAGGGGTGACAGATGCCGTCGATCAAATCAACACGCTTGCAACACAAATTGCAAAACTGAACCAACAGATTCAGCAGAACGTTCAGTCTGGGGGGAACCCCAATGACCTCATGGACAAACGTGACCTGATGGTACAAAACCTGAGCCAACTGACAAACATTCAGGTTATACCATCCGTAAATGGGGATTCTGGTCGCCCTACAGGCTCCCTCTCTATCTATGTTGGCGGGCATCAGTTGGTCTACAACGACCAGAGCATAGCACTCCCTACACCGCCAAAGGATGCAAAGCCGCCTTTCGGGCTAGTAGAGGCGAACGGCGACCCAATAGACGTTCGGGGGGGGCAACTCGGCGGCTATATCCAAGCGGCTACTCTTGTACAGTCCTACTCGGATGACCTGAATATATTCACCAGCACGCTCATTAAGGCGGTGAATGGTCAGCACTCAGCAGGCGCGGGACTAGACGGCTCTACAGGTAGACCCCTCTTTGTAGGAACCGACGCAAGCAACATCGGGTTGAGCCAAGCCGTTCAGAACAGTACTGATGCTATCGCCGCTGCCACTGCACCTACTCCTCCTGCTACGGTCGCGATAGGAAATGGAGATAATGCAAGAGCATTGGCACAGTTGGCGCAACAGAGCCTCATTGGTACAAATACGCTAAATCAAACCTATATCTCTCAAGTTGCTCGTGTGGGTGCGGATAGCAAGTCGGCAAAAACGAACACTGCCAATCAAGATAGTATCGTCACTCAAATCCAAAACCAACAGTCCTCGGTCTCAGGCGTTTCATTGGACGAAGAGTTGAGCAAACTCATTCAGTATCAGCGTTCCTATCAAGCCGCAAGCCGGTTTATCACCATCATCGACGATACTCTAGACCGCATCATCAACGGATTAGGGAAGTAGTATAGAAGGAGACCTAAAGTATGCGTGTCAGCAGTAACCAGTATCAGAATACCGCTCTTTCGGGAATTATCTCCGCCTATCAGAGAATGGGGAATGCCTCCACTAAACTCTCTACAGGAAAGCAGATAGGTACGCCTTCAGACGACCCTAGCGGCACTGCACAAGCCCTCACCATACAGAATCATCTGGATAACCTCGACCAGACCAAGCGGACGCTAAACAGTGCCAAAAGCATTCTGGCGGCAAGCGACACCGCGCTTGAAAGTGTGAGCGATCTTTTACGGCATGGTAGAACCCTCGCTGTTCAAGGGGGCAGTACGAGCATTACCGCGGAGGAGCGTGCTTCGCTTGCACAGCAGGTAACGAGCCTGATTCAAACACTAGGCAATCAAGGAAACGCCTCTTTAGGAAATCGCTATCTCTTTGCAGGACAGCGCAACGATAAAGCCCCCTTTCAAGCGAATCAGGGTAGCTTCACCTATCAAGGGGGAGTGTCTGGAGGGGCAGACGGCGACATCCGGCTAGACATCAGCACACAAGAGAGCCTTATAGTTAACACCACAGGGGATAGAGCCATTGTCCCTGCACTCAAAGCCCTTGAGCAGCTACGTGATAACCTGAGCAACGGCAACGTCGATGCGACCTCTACCGAATCTATCAAGCAGTTCGATACGGAGATTCAGAACCTCTCTACAATACGCGCAGGCATCGGCTCAAAAATTAACAATGTCGATAGGATTCTTAACCAGAACACCACAATAAAGGTAAATTTTACCCAAGCACTCTCCGATATAGAAGATACAGATATACCAAAAACAGTCGTGCAGTATCAAAGCGCACAACTTGCGTATCAAGCCGCATTGCAGTCTACATCCCGTATCGGTCAGCTCAGCCTACTCGATTTCCTCAAGTGATGTCTGAGTCAGCTATCCCATAACGGAAGCGAGAGAATATAATGGCACTTACCCTAGACAAACGCACCACCAACGCAGAGATTGATGTCTCCCCCAATGTAGATACTATGACCGCCACTATAGCGGTTCCTACTACTCGGTTTGGCACTTTGGAGGTAGAGGAGGATATTATCATCTACCTTTCCGAGGGCATCATCGGCTTTGAAAAGTGGAAAAGGTATGTTGTGGTTCACCACGACGACACTACCAGTTTCCGTTGGCTTCAAGCCCTTGACCACCCGGGAGTAGCCTTTCCTATTCTGGAACCCCGTGAGTTTCGCCCTGATTACGCTCCCACTATCTCTAATTCGGACGCACAGGCACTTCAGGTTACGGCGGATACTCCTGTTCTCATGTTCGCCATCATCACCGTTCCACCCGGACAGCCCGACGGCATGACCGCTAACCTATTAGGTCCTATTATCATCAATGGGTTTACCCATCAGGGTCGGCAGGTGATTGTGCAGGACGAGGGGTATCATACACGCCATAGAGTAGTGGATGAGCTGAGACGCGCTACTCAGGTATCTCCTGTTGCTTGCGTCGTTATGCCTCAGAAAAGAGAGAGGTCGGCGCGAATCGCCTAGAGTAGAGCCTATTCTCACGGAAGAGATATTCGCCCACTCTCTCTAGTTCTGTTTTGTGCATCCGATAATAGCATTATCAGGGCGAAGCAAGTTGCCATGGAGGGCTAAATTTATGCTAGTACTAACCCGTAAACCCGACCAGAGTATTATGGTTGGGAACGAGATTGAGATTACCGTGTTGGAAGTGCGCGGCGAGCAGGTGCGCGTGGGGATACGTGCACCACGCAATGTAACCGTTCACCGTAAAGAGGTGTATGAGCAGATTCGAGATGAGAACCTAAGTGCCTACGCTCTCTCTGTGGAGAACCTCCCCTCTCTCGAAGACCTACTCAAGAGTGCTACCCCAAACGAACAGTAGCCAGATCTTCACGGCTTTCCGCTTTCGGCGACCTGCCTCCTATCTAGGGAAGGCGGGTCTTTTCTTGTCTGCTGCCCTTTGATGCAAGCCTCATTTGCTAAAAAACAGGCTTACTGAAAAGGTTTTAATACTAACTTTATCGATTTTTTATCTACGGCAACTATACTGTGTTTGCGTTCCTTTTTT
>JAPLCR010000568.1 GCA_026392135.1 Armatimonadota bacterium | reverse complement strand
TTAAACGATATAGGGCGATAATCACTGGAATGATTTGCCGAAAATCGTCTGTTGGAATCTGCGGAATCAACAAAGCCATTTGGTCATTGAAGTCTTTAAGGCGTAATGTCGGCTTTATTTGGCTTAGTGAAGAAACTAGCCTCTGCATTGATTTATCATCAAATCGCAAAAGGATTTCAAAGCCTTGATAATGTTCTCTAGGTATTTGTAACGACGGCATTTGATATACCCTTAAGTTTAATTTTGGCTTCTCTCTTTCGAAAAAGCACAAAGCGCGTCCAAACAGAAAACGTCTCAAATGGGAGTATAAATTAAGTATATCATTAGTTTGATACCGCTGTCAACTTTTCCAAACCCTTCGCCCATTTTGAGTAGGGCTACTTTCGGAACGATTTCGCGGTCTGCGTCTCTTTGCCAATACGATAGCGGAAGTAGAGTTCGTCGCCGTCGCAGTAGAGGGAGAGTATCTCCACAGGGCGATACTCTCCGCGAGGAAAGCCTGCGCCCTCCATGATACCGGGTAGATGCGTTCCCCCTTTGAGTTTCGGAGTGACGGTCAAGAAGAGTTCATCCATGCACCCCTCCTTGAGGAGTTCCTCGTTCAGAACCGCGCCCCCCTCGCACAGCAGATAGCGAATTCCCATCTCTTGCCGCAGGTAGCGCAACGCCTCCACGAGGTTTACGCCTCCGCGCCCTCTCTCGATAAGGCAGGTATTTGCGCGTATCAAATCGCGTTTTTCGGTAGGGAGATCTTCGGGTGCAATCACGTATGCGCGGTCTGGACTGTCTGTAAAAAAGCGATTATTGAGGGGAATATCGCCCTGCCGTGTCACTACAAAGCGGGGCTTTTCAGCTGGGTAGAGGACAACGGGCGTAGCCCTCAGGGTTGCGCTTCCAATCATGGCAGCATCTCCCACCCACTGTAGCCGTCGAAACAGAAGTTGGTCGGTGGCTTCGCCTACGCCTGTCGCGCTTTCGCCCACCTCCCCAATCACAATTCGTCCGTCCACCGTAGCCACCATATTCACAAAGACGTAGGGTCTATCGTCCGGCGGCTCAGGAAACTCCACACGCGTATAGAGTTCCGCCGGCTCTAGCGGATTCTCCGTCCTATCCAACAGTCGTTGTAGTGCCATTTCACCCCCAAGAAGCGTTACTACCTTAGATTCTACCCGACGTTGAACGCCTTGTACACCTCTTTCTTATACAAGGCTCAGCTCTACCTCCACGTTCCCAACCGCCTCCACCTCTACCTTAGGCACAATTTCGGTATACGCCATAATGGGGAGAGTAGGCTGCGACCTCTCAATCAGCCGCTTGAGGGGAAGCCGGATCTGCCCAGAGCAGAGAAGTACTGGATTGTAGCCCTGCTGTACTCCACTCTCTATCTGCTGGTTGATGGAGCGCATTAGTGCCTGTGCGAACTGAGGCTCAATGGCGAGCATATTGCCGTTAGCCGTCTGCTGAACGCCTTCGCGCAGATGTTGCTCTACTGAGGGGGCAAGGGTGATAACACGTAGCACACCATCCTCCTCCTGATACTGCTTACATATTTGACGCGACAGTGCCGCACGCGCAAACTCGGAAAGTTGGTCAACGTCTTTGGTACGCGGTGCATAGTCGGCAAGAGTCTCCAAAATCGTGTTCAGGTCACGAATTCCTACGCGCTCATGGAGTAAGTTTTGCAGTATCTTCTGCACTTCGCCCAGCGAAAGTTGAGCTGGAATTAGTTCACTAACTACCGCCTCGTTGCTCTGTTTCACATTCTCAATAAGTTTTTGCGTCTCCTGACGAGTCAGCATCTCTGCGGAGTGTGAGCGAATGACCTCTGTAAGGTGCGCCACAAGAACGGAAGCGGGATCTATGGTGATGTAGCCTGCAATCTCTGCACGCTCCTTCATAGCTCGGTCAATCCATATAGCAGGAGTGCCGTGCGCGGGCTCGATAGTCTCTATCCCATCCAACCGTTGGAACGCCAGTCCAGAATCGAGGGCAAGCACGCTGTTGGTCATCAGGTTGTGAGACGCAACCACCGCACCTTTGATTTTTATTTGATAGGTATTTACGCGTAGTTGCAGGTTGTCCCGAATACGTACCGTCGGGAGAATGACTCCTAGCTCAAGGGCGATCGCTTTGCGAACATTACCCACCTTCTCCACGAGGTCGCCCCCCTCTTCAGGAACTGCAAGCGGCACGAGATTACTGCCCACAGTAACCCCATCACCTGTTCTGGTGTAGAATCGCTGGTGGGGGCAGAGGCTATTGCCTCTTGAACTTGGGCAGAGCGCAGTACCTCCGTCGCCTGATTCTGCTCTCTCTTTGCGAGCAGATACGAAGCAGCTCCTACCGCCGCCGCTATGAGAACCAACTGGATTTTGGGAAAGCCGGGAAGCAGGGCAATTACGAGGAGCACTCCCGAAACAATGGCTAATGGTCGCGGACGCATAAGGATCTGTGCGGCAAACTCCTGACCAAGCGGAGAGTCGGAGGCTCCTCGTGTAACGATGATACCTGTAGAGGTGGAGATCAGTAGAGCAGGGATCTGACTGACTAGACCTTCACCAATGGTAAGGAGGGTGTACTTTTGAAGGGCAACAGTGAAGTCTTCCCCCCGCGCCATGCCGAGCGCGAACCCTCCGATGATGTTAATAATGGTGATGAGAATAGCGGCAACTGCATCACCGCGCACAAATTTACTAGCTCCATCCATTGAACCGAAGAAGTCGGCTTCACGTTCGATAGACCTACGCCTTTTTTTTGCTTGGTCTTCGGTTATCAGTCCTGCGTTCAGGTCGGCATCAATCGCCATCTGCTTACCAGGCATTGCATCCAACGTAAAACGCGCCGCAACCTCGGCAACGCGCCCTGCGCCGTTTGTAATAACAACAAACTGGACGACAATCAGGATGAGGAAAGCGATAATACCAACGATGTACGACCCTCCAATAACAAACTGCCCAAAGGCTTCGATAATGGCTCCCGCGTGCCCCTGCCCTAGAATTAGCTTGGTAGCCGCCACGTTCAATGAGAGGCGATAGAGAGTCATCACGAGCAAGAGAGAGGGGAAAACACTCATCTCAAGCGGGTCGTTGTTGTAGAGGGAGACCATGAGCACGGTCACGGAGGTAGCGATATTGATAATAAGTAGCGTATCGAGTAGCCAGCTCGGAAGCGGCACAATGAGCATGGCGATGATGGTGATAAGTAACACCGCCATAATCATATCGCTCATACTCTTTATGCGCTCTTGATTCAGACCGAAGAGAGTGGTAGGCGGGTTCATGGGTGTAGCTGCCATTATCGGGGTGACTCCTGAGACCTTCCAACTTCCAAAACGCAGGACTCGCGTCCTGCAAAAGAAAATAGGGCGAACCGAGGAGGCTTTTTCGCTCCTCTTAGTCTTAAATAGTCTTTTGATATTTCCGTGCGGATTATTACAAAAAGTTGCCATATTATCCATAGTGCCTGTCTGAATGTTGACTCGGCTTTTCGTTATCGGGTATCCTTTGAGAAATAATGCACAAAGTTCCCAAACAAGGCGAAGCCGCCCTGTTTGAACTCTCTTACAAGACATAACAAAGATGTCCGAACCTGTTCTACACAAACCTGCCCGGCACGTAAAGTTTGAGCGAGAGCGTGGAGTCTATGCTATAGACATTGTACACGATGTTGCTCATGCTGTTATTGAACTGCCCGGCGAAGCATCCGTTCAAGAGAGTTACCTCCACGCCTTACGGATATTCACCACCGCCTCCATTCCCGTCTTCTGCGTTAAGATGCACCGCACTGCCCTCACTCTTGCCTTCGCCATGAGCGATTTAGAGAAGACTCGTCATGCCCTGAACAGTGCGAACCTTCGTGCTGAGATACGCCCGAACCTCTGTTTTGTGGCGACACGCGCCGCCGCCATGCGCGACCTCTATGGAGTTATGTCGAGTATTACCGACGCTCTCAGCGCAGTAGGTGCTACTATCTACACCACAAGCGACGCGCACAATACGGTGCAGTGCCTTGTGGAAGAGGTGATACTGGAAAAGGCTCTGGTCTCTCTGCAGCAAACTTTTGGGTTACCCGAAACAGTGGTCTTCCACAAGAGTATTGAAGCGGAGGATGCTCCATGAAAATTCTAGTGCAGAAGTTTGGGGGAACCTCCGTCGCTACCGATGAGAACCGCATACTCGCGGCACGGAAGGTACTCAAAGCACGTGAAGCGGGATTCGCACCTATTGTCGTCGTCTCGGCTATGGGACGTAAGGGAGAGCCTTACGCAACAGATACACTTATAGACCTGCTGAACAGCGTCGATAAGGATGTCAAGCCCAATAAACGCGAAACAGATGTGATGATGGCGTGCGGGGAGATGATATCTTCTGTTATTTTTGCCCAGACACTCAAAGCCTCTGGGTGCAAATCGATCGCCCTTACTGGAGGGCAGGCGGGTATCCTCACCGATTCCGAATTTACGGATGCACGCATTATGGAGATACGTACCGCGTACCTCCTCAGCCTGATGGAAGAGGGTATCGTTCCGGTGGTCTGCGGGTTTCAAGGAATAAACGCGCCCCAAAACCACGTAGAAGCCCATGCGATTACCACCCTCGGGCGCGGCGGAAGCGACACGACGGCTTCGGCTTTGGGCGTAGCACTAGAAGCGATAGCCGTTGAAATATATACCGATGTCAATGGAGTGAAGACCGCCGACCCTCGCGTAGTTTCTCACGCGAAAACTCTTGGTATCTGCACCTATCAAGAGGTTGCAGAGTTGGCGCATCAGGGTGCGAAAGTAGTACATCCACGCGCCGCCGAAATCGCCATGGATCACGATATTCCGCTCTGGGTAAAGTCTACCTTCACCGATGAGCCTGGCACACGCATCACTAATATCAAGACAGAGGGGCTGACCAGTGAGTACCAAGCGACAATGGCGCGTCGCCTCACCGGTATTGCCAACACAGGGCGCATCGCCTATATTCGCCTCGAAATCGAGAACAGCGAACACAAGCAAGTGGTGGAGCGCGAAGTCTTTCGCATGATGGCGCAAGCTGGCGTGAATATCTATTTTGTAACCTATAGTCCAACAGCACTCTCGTTTGCCGTTCCCCGCGAACGCTACCCTGTAGCCCGTGACCTGCTGGACGGCATGGTCATTCCGCTCGAACACAAAACAGTAAACGCAGAAGGCAAACGCGCTACCTACTATATTTTTAAGTATCAGGGCGGGCTAGACCTTGCCTACCGCGTACAACGTCCACTCCTGAAAGCGATTGAGAGTATGGTCAGCGTGGTAGATATTCCATCGAGTGCCATTGAAGACTGTACGACGATCTCCGTAGTGGCTTCCAGCCACAGGCGTGTACCGGGAATTATTCTCAAAATTCTGGAGACCTTGCACTATGCAGGGATCCACGTCCATCAGATTGCCGACTCTGAAATGTCGGTCTCGTGCCTGATTTCGGAGACGGATGTAAAGCAGGCGGTCAGACTGCTTCACGACAGCCTTTTTGACCAGTAGGTTATGAAAGTAGGCTCAGCATGAGCAGTACGAAGAGAGAATCTGAGGGCGAAGGCGCAGATGAGGTGCGGCTCCCCGCAATGCCCTCCCGCCCTGAACTGCCTGATGTGCCCGCGCTGAACCCAGTGTTGCCTCCGCGCCCTTCTAAGGTAAAACAGGTTCAAGAGGCGCAAGGAGGTTCGTATAATAAGACGGCTCTCGCCTCCATTGCGGCATCTGCGTTCATAACGCCCATAATACTTCTCGCGGTAGGCGGGTACGTGCTAGATGCAAAGTTGAAGCACTCCACCTACTGGCTTGCAGGGCTGGGGCTTATTATAGGAATGGCGGTAGGAGTAAACTCGCTTCTACGCGTCCTGCAAAAAATTGAGGACTAAACTGCCCCCTGCGGCGCGGAGAGGCGATCTGACACCCTTGAGATTGCTACTGTGTAAAAAGTGCCTCTCTTTTAGAAGGAGCGGCAGTCCACGAAAAAAGTAGCCGCTAAACAGGCTGAAAAGCCCTAATTCAGAAGAATCCTCTGAAATTTTGGCGAGATTGATAAGAATAGTTTTCGTTCTGTGACATAATAAGACCGATTGTTACGGTAAAGGACAAAATCCCGCCGTAAAGGGGTGCGGCTCCGTTGGTCAGACAGAAGCGAAACCAAACATAACCGCACACAGACGAAGAAAGTAAAGAAGTGATACCAAACGCAAAAAAACGGCAGAGCCTAACAAGGCGCGTAGTACGCGATGGTCTGCTGTTTTCCGTTGTATTGTCGTCCATACTTGTACTAAGCAGGAACGGAAACTGGGCGGTAAGTTATCTCTGGGGAGTGTTTCTCTCCCTATTCAGCCTGATAAGCCTTATGGTGGTTTTGCCGCGCCTTCTACACCCGAAAGCGCCCCAAATTGCTACCCTGCTACTCATGCTACTACTATTTTTCAAACTACCGTTCTATGGGATCTGCCTCTATTTGGCGATACATTCGACTGGGTTCAGCGCGTTCGCGTTGCTCGGTGGTGCGGTACTGGTTCCAGCGTTAATAGGGCTAGAGGCTCTAAAAACGCTTCTTCCAGAACACCACCCTCGCCCTAAACCTGTGTCAGAGGTAGCCTCCACAGAGCTACAACATTCTATGCAACGACTCCAGCAGCTCAAGGCAGAGTTGTCAGGGAAAAGAGGTTAGGCAATGCCAGAGAGTCCACAATCGGGAAGCATTACCGAAAAGCCTATTCGCACTCCTATCGTCATCGCCCAAGCAGACAAGCCAGAGGGCGAGCAACATAAGAGCGAATCGCCCATTGCAGGGGAGGCACACGCCGCTGAAGGGCATGAGCACCATGCAAAGCCCGGTGAGATGGCAGACCCTGGTCTACTATTCTCAAATGCCCTGCTGATAGCGATTATCCTCGTTCTATTTGGAGCCGCCGCCAAGAGTAAAACTGCAAGGCTTCCCAAGGGCTTCCAGAACCTCTCGGAAGCTGTAGCGGAGAGCCTGAACAACTTTGTGATTACAGTAATAGGACCTGAAGGGTCGAAGCATACCCCCTTCGTAGGAACACTATTTCTGTATATTGCACTGATGAACTATATTGGTCTGGTTCCGGGGCTTCACTCGCCTACCGCCAATATCACGACGACGCTAGCACTCGGTGTTATCGTCTTCTTCTATGTACAGGTGTGGGGCATTCGCAATAATGGACTATGGGGGCACTTCTCCCACTTCTTAGGTCCCAAGTTCGGTAAATACCCTCTCATGGCTCCTTTAATGTTGCCCATTGAGCTTATGTCCGAACTCTTCCGCCCCTTTACACTCGCCATCCGACTTTTCGGAAACATTTTTGGCGAGGATGTTATCCTTGTTGTACTTGCAGGGTTAGGCGTTACCATGATGGGTAGCCAAGCACTGGGCTTCATCCCATTCCAGTTCCCTATCATGCTACTCTCCCTGATAACCTGTTTTGTGCAGGCAATGGTTTTTGCGACTCTTACCTGCATCTATCTCTCGCTTGTCGCCCCGCATGAACACGAACATGAGGTGCCTCATGGCGAGGGGGCGCACAACCATCACGCGCACGCCGCAGTGCACTAATCTCCTGTAGCGCGTACTACTCTTTATGTTTTTTCCGCACTTGCGCGGATAACACTATTCAACCTATCTGTTGAATGAAAGGAAGCAAAGATGATTTACTTTATGGCTTTAGCCTTCGCCGTTGGACTTGGTGTTCCGATTGCGGTTCTTGGTGCTGGTCTCGGACAGGGACGTGCCGCCGCCGCCGCTCTCGAAGCAATGGCTCGCCAACCCGAACTACAGAGCAAACTCCAGACCTCGATGATCCTTGCGCTCGTCTTTATCGAGTCGCTCGTTATCCTCTCCTTGTTGGTGTTCCTCCTGCTAAACGGCAAAATGCCGGATGCCGCCGCAGTGCTACAGGCTGTTTCAGCTAACAAGTAGGCTTCGTCGTCTACGGTTTTCCAGAGAGAGGTCTCACCCACCCTTCTCGGTTCATCTGTAATCAAGTTCAGGCTTCCGCTTCCTCCTCTCACATCTAAAACATGAGAGGAGGAGGTATGACGCTTGTATGATAGATGAACACACTCCTTCAAGAGTCGTTTCAAACTCGCCTCTTGAGGTCACTAATTTTATGCTAGAATCCATCACTAAAAGTCTGAATTTTGACCCTAAAATCTTCTTGATGCAGGTTCTCATGTTTCTCCTCCTCTGGGGGGTGATGACTGCAATCTACTGGAAGCCTGTTCTAGGGCGTATTCAGAGCCGTCAAGAAGAGATTGAAAAGGCGCACACAACTGTAGATCAGACGCGCCATGAAATCGAAAGCCTTAGAAATAGCTACCAAGAGCGTATTTTGGTAGTTGAGACAGAGGCACGGACACAGATTCAGAATGCAATTAAAGAGGCGCAAGCGGAGCGTGAGCAGATTATCGCGCAAGCTCGTGCCGACTCGGACGCGACCCTTAAAGAGGGCATCGCTCGTATAGCACAGGAGAAAGAGCAGGGGCTGGCACAACTGCGCGAGCAGATAACCAACCTTGCCCTTGATGTCGCAGGAAAAGCACTAGGTACAGCCTCCGACTCCGCCGCTCTACGCCCACTCATCACTGAACGCGTGCATAACTCTGGAGGGAATCCCGCCCGAAATTAGGGCGCATCCTCACTGTTTGCATCGCCCCTCAACCAATCCTTAGAGAGAGGGAGAGATACCTTGTTTCAATTGGCAGAAATCGGTATTCCGTGGGTCAACGAGTTTCCCGACGCATTCAAAGGGCAGGTAGTAGGCTTTATCCTATTTGTCGCCCTGATGTGGAAATTCGCCAAACCCGCTATTGGAAATATGCTCAACGACCGCGCTACGCGGATTGGAGAGACACACACGCAAGTAGACAAAGCCTTGTCGGAAGCAAAATCCGTCTATGAGGACTACTCGGCACGCCTGCAAGGCATTGAAGGCGAACAACGCGAACGCATTAGTGCCGCACTACGCGAAGCAGAGCAGATACGTAGTGAAATCATAGCCGAAGCAGAGCAGAATGCTGCCCTTCTCAAACGACGTGCAGAAGAAGAGTTAGTGCGTGAACAGACTCGGCAACGCATCCTTCTCCGAAGAGAGCTGGTTCAACAGACTATGTCTGCGGCAGAAGGCTCTATCTCTGCGTTTAGCAGTGAAAAGATGCAGAGAACTCTGATTCAGGAGTTTGTACTACAAGTGGCAACCTCGAACAAAGAAAAGGGAGCGTAGCCCATGGCAAACAAAGATACTCGTGCCGCAAAACGCTATGCCCTCGCTCTTTTTAATACGGGTGTGCAGACCCAGAAGCTTGCCATCATTGAGCAGGACTTAACAGATTTGCTCAACCTGATGAGCCAGACTCCCACCTTGCGCCAGTACTGGGAAAGCCCGCTCGTTCCATCAGGGCGGAAACGTGAGCAGGTTCTAGCGATACTTACCGACTCACTTGACCCCACAACTCTCGCTTTTCTAAGGCTTCTCATCGACAAACGCCGTGAAGACCTCCTCGACGCAATTGATTTTGAACTGCGTCAGCAGGTAGATGCCTCGCGCCACCTTGTACGTGCCGAAGCGACCTTCGCCTTAGAGCCTACCGAAGCAGAGAAGAGCGAACTGATGCGTAGCCTTGAAAAGAGAACGGGTGAAAACGTACTTCTTAACGTTCGTATAGACTCCTCCATTATAGGAGGGGTGGTCGTGCGCCTACAAGATACGATTATTGACGGAAGCGTGCGCGGTACACTGGAGCGCGTGCGCGAACAACTTTTACAGGAAGCGTAGCCCCTAAAATGGCTTGAGGAGGTAATAAGCGCCGTGATCTCCTTCTTTTCTTTCATTGGGGCAGCGTTGTGTCTGTTACCTGCTTACGTTCAAACGCCTAAACAGCCCGTTTCGACGGCGAACTACTTTCCGTTGACATTGGGCAGTACGTGGACTTATGAGGTGATTATTCCGCAGGTGAGTAGCGGGGAAGTGCAGATATTTACGCAAGAGGTGACCGTGATAAAAGTCACCAAAGACAGAGTCGGCTTCTATGCGGCACTGGAGTACCGTGAGAACGGTGCAGTCACCATTACTGAGAAGTATCACGTTACGCAGGACGGTATAAGGCGCATTGCAGGGGGTGCAAATGCGAGCGAGACGCTTGTTCCACCGTTGCCGTTAATTCGCTCTCCTCTCACGCCTGAAAAGACGTGGAGTTGGAAAGGCAAAATCGTTCAAAAGAGCGGAACGGGAGGCGCAGAGGCGATAATGAGTGTGAGCGGACCTGAGCAGGTAGACGTTCCTGCGGGTAAATTCACCACTCTACAGATACATTGCGAACAGGTTTTAATAGGACAATTGAACGGTAAACCGAAACGTGCGAACCTCCCTGTAGACTACTGGTTTGCGCCCAACGTGGGCTTAGTACAGCGCAAGGTACAACTACCGCAGACCACTGTAAGTATCCGTCTGAAAAGTTTTAAGATTGAACACTAACCCCTTCGCCCATTGAGGCGAAGAGAGTAAATTTTTTGTGATAAGAGCATCGGGGGCGTTCTCCCATCCTTTTTGGGTGTAGGCGTTGTACCCCCGGCAGTCCGAAGGAGTCTGTGACAAGAATGGCTATTCGACCAGAAGAGATTACTTCTATACTGGAGCGTGAACTCCAATCCTACACCCGTGAGTTGAAAGAGGAGGGTGTCGGCACCGTCCTGCAAGTCGGAGACGGTATCGCCCGCGTCTACGGACTACGGGAGTGTATGGTTTCGGAGCTGCTCGAGTTCCTTGATGACAATGGCAACCCCATTGTAGACAGAAACGGAGCCGTTATCCGCGCTATTGCCCTCAACCTTGAAGAGGACAATGTGGGAGCCGTTATCCTCGGTCCCGACATTGATATTAGCGAAGGCACAACTGTCAAGCGCACTGGGCGCATTATCGAAATTCCGGTAGGACCTGCCATGCTTGGGCGTGTTGTTAGCGCAACAGGCGACCCGTTAGACGGTAAAGGTCCCATTGTTACAGATGAGTTTGCCTTTATTGAGAACCGCGCACCCGGTGTTGTTGACCGCCAGCCCGTCAAAGAGCCTCTTCACACAGGCATCAAAGCGGTAGATGCACTCGTTCCTATCGGACGCGGACAGCGAGAACTGATTATTGGAGACCGCGGTACGGGTAAGACCGCTATCGCGATCGACACCATTCTCAGCCAACGCGGCGGCGATGTTATCTGTATCTATGTCGCAATTGGTCAAAAATCCTCTACCGTCAACAATGTACGCATCGCATTGGAAGAGGCAGGAGCCATGGACTATACGATTATCGTATCTGCGTCCGCTTCCGACCCTGCGCCTATGCAGTATATCGCTCCCTACACAGGTTGCTCTATTGGTGAATACTTCCGCGACCAAGGCAAACACGCCCTAGTTGTGTATGATGACCTCTCAAAGCACGCAGTTGCCTATCGCCAAGTCTCCTTGCTCCTGCGTCGCCCTCCAGGGCGCGAAGCCTACCCCGGTGACGTTTTCTACCTTCACAGCCGCCTACTAGAGCGTGCCGCGAAGGTTCGCGAAGACTACATTATTGTAGATAAATCCGCTCCAGTAGACACTAAAATCGGGGTAAACGGTCATGTCTATCAGGGAGGCGACGGTCCTAAAGAGGCGAAGAAAGAGCTTGCAGAGCTAGCGAACACTTCCCTTGAAGTACGACGTGTGCCGGGTACGGGCGGTAGCCTTACGGCTCTCCCTATCATTGAGACACTCGCTTCCGACGTTTCTGCCTATATCCCAACCAACGTTATCTCGATTACAGATGGGCAGATATTCCTTGAGCCAGAGCTTTTCAACTCTGGTATCCGCCCTGCCATCAACGTTGGTATCTCCGTCTCTCGTGTAGGACGAGCCGCTATGACCAACGCCATGAAGGGGAAGGGTGTTGCAGGACAGTTGCGCCTTGACCTCGCGCAGTTCCGCGAAGTGCAGGCGTTTGCTCAGTTCGCTTCTGACCTCGATAAAATTACCCGCGACCAGTTGGAGCGCGGTACACGCCTCGTAGAGATTTTGAAGCAACCGCAGTTCAAGCCTATGCCGCTCGAACAGCAGGTCCCTATCATCTATGCGGGCGTAAACGGTATGCTCGACGAGTTGGAGCGAGACGATATCCGCAAGTTTGAGGAGTTCTTCCACGCCTATCTGGCGGACAGCTACCCGCACGTTATAGAGAAGATTCGCATGGCGAAAGACCTCGACAAAGAGAACGAGGAAGAGCTAAAGAAGGCGATTGTTGCGGCGGTGAAGAAGTTCTTGAACCGCTAAGCCCCTTCCTTCGTGCCACACAAGACAGCACGAAAGAGAGAGATGGAGGGGTAGCCCTCACCCTCCCCAATTTGGGGAGGGACTAAACAAAAATCGATTCCTACGCCTCTTAAAAATGCGGAGGGAGAGAGATTTCCTGAGAGGTCAGCCATGAGCGATATAAGTCGGGACCCAAAAACGCACATCGAAGACGCTATGCGCGAAGTGCGAACGGCGATGGGGCAACTACGTGAAAGCGTAGTTATGCTGGTTATGCGCCGTAACCGACTGAGCGATGAAGCGCGCCGGCAAGAGCGTGCTATTAATGACATTAAAGAGAAAATTGGAACTGCGGAACAGGCAAAGCGCGACCAACTTGCCAACGAACTCCGTAATGAACTCAGTACCCGTGAAGCAGAGTTCGGACGCATTCGCCAACAGCTTATTGAAGCGGAAGTTGAGGCAGAGGCGGCAAAATCGCGCCTTCCTCAAGAAGAGACTCGCCTTGCACAACAGTTGAACGATTTGCAGGCTCAATCTGTCCGCCTGAGCAGCGCACGCTTGGAGATGGTGACAGGCAGTGAGTTCGGGAGAGCCGAGCAGAAGATACTCAGCCTTCAGAGTGAAGCCAACGCGCGTCAAGAGATAACAGGGGGACAAGCCGCTGTTTCGTCTTCCACCACCCCCGAAGAGTCTGCCGAAAAACAGATTCAGGAGATGGAGGCGCGAATGGGAATAAGTTCGCCTGTTGAACCAGTGCCTCAAGCTCCCCACAAAGCAGATTTTCTTGAATTTGATGCCCCTGCCAGAACAGGCACGCAAGAGCAACGCCCCCTTCTTTCTATAATCTCCGATCCTATCCCCGACGAAGAGCAGGATGGCGGCACAGCGGAGTTACCCGCTATTGTAGTGGAAGCCGTTGCCGAAGAGGAGGTTGTGGAGATCTCTGCGGAAGAGGCGGATGTGATAACCGAGGCAGAGTTTGCAGACGAGCCTATTGAAATTGAAGAGGTTTTTGCCGAGCCACTCTTAGAGGCGGAACTCGTTGAGACTTCAATAGAGGAGATGCCCTCAGAACCAGAAGAAGAGGTTACAGAGGCTGTTCTTGTAGAGGCAGAACCAGAAGAAGAGGCTATAGAGGCTGTTCTTGTAGAGGCAGAAGCGGAAGAGGTTATAGAGCCGATAGTAGTAGATGCCCTCCCCTCCATAACTGAGAGTGTATCGCCCTTTGTCCCTGCGCCTATTTTAGAAGAAGAGCCTCCAACGGAGGCTGCGCTGGAAGCGGTAGTTGAGAACAAGCTTGAGCTGATTAGCGTTGCAGAGGAGCCTGTTCTAGAACTCACACCAGAGGTCGAACCGGAGCCGCCTGTAGCCCCCGAGCCTGAGGTAGCCCCCTCCGTATCGTGGCATATTGTTACTCAAACCAAAGGAGAGACCGTCGTCATGGACCCAGAGCGTCGCGTTCGAGTCGCCGCAATCGGAACAGGAAATATTTTCCGCGGGGCGCACCTACCTGTCTATCCCGAACTGGGGCAAGCCCAGATGGTCGCTTTTTGTGACCCTGACCCCAAAGCCCAAAAGCTCGTTATGGAGCGGTTTGCCGCCCTGACCGAAGCACGCATCGAGAAGGCGAAAGACAAAAAAGACACCGCAACCATTGAACGGTTACAACGTGACCTCGATTCGGTACGTGTGTACGAAGATATTCAAGAGATTATTGACGAGGTGAAGCCTGACCTCGTAGACATCTGCACTCAGCCGGTTCTCCACGCACCACTCTCCATTCAAGCCCTTAACGGAGGGCTGAACGTTATGTGCGAAAAGCCCATCGCCCGCAGCTGGCTAGAGACTCTTCGCCTGAAAGAGGCGGTCAAGAGCAGTGGGAAAATCTATCAGCACAACGAAAACTGGCTCTTCGACAAGGACTACTATACTGCGAAGAAGTTGATTGACGCGGGCGCGATTGGCGAACCGATTGTCATGTTCCTCGCCACCGCACACGGGGGTCCCGAAGGCAATGGGCGTTTCTGGGATTCAGATATGGGCGGGGGCGGCGCACTCCTTGATAACGGCATCCATGCTATTGGTGCGGCATGGTATATGAGCGGTCTGGAGAAAAAGCCCACCGTTGTAAAAGCGGCAGAGCCCTTCGGTATGTCGATTCGTATGCCCAACCGTATTATTGATGGTCGCCTACAAAAAGTGGCTGTCGACGACGACGCGCACATCCTTATTCGCTTTGAAGACCCTGACAAACTCTCTTGGTCTACAGCGCACGTGGAGGGATCTTGGAGCCACCGCGACTCGCCCGACACTACTATTATCGGCACGACAGGGCGTATCGTCTTTGAGAACGTAGATAGTCGCACCTATGCAGTAGTCTACGACTCCTACGAGAATGTGGCACGACGCATTGAGACGAGCGGTCCGACATGGCAGTTCTGGCCCTCCTCGTTCTATGGAGAAATTCAGAACATGGTGGAGTGTGTCCGCCTTGGCATACCCTCCATTATGTCCGCAGATTTTGGCTCCGACTGCTCCGCAGTGGTCGGTGCATCGTATCTCTCGCAACGACTAGGCAAGCGCGGCATCACCCTCAACACCTACAAGGAGTTCGCGCTAGAGATTGCAGATAGATACCCCAACGACCCCAAAGCTGCTGATAACGCTCTTATTGACGCACACCTTTCGGCAATTCGGGGCTAGACATTAGGGAGTTTTTGATAGATGGCAACCATTCGTCAGATACGACAACGTATCAAAGTAGCGAAAAATATTCAGCAGATAACCAAAGCCATGAAGATGGTGGCGGCGGCGCGTCTGAAACGCGCTCAAGATAGAGTGCAGTCGGCTCGCCCCTATGCCAATACTATGCGGGAGATGATGACCAGCCTCGCGAAAGCGGTTGGCGCGGAGGTTCAGCACCCTCTCCTAGAGGTGCGTACACCTCGTAACATAGGATTCCTTATAATCACCTCAGATAGAGGGCTTGCGGGTTCCTATAACTCGGCGATGTTGCGACGTGCTTCCGAGATGTTGCGCGAGTACGACCCAACTCGTATCAAACTCTACCTTATCGGGCGCAAGGGGATTCAGTTCTTCAGCCGACGCGGTTTTAATATCGCTCAAGAGTTTCATATAAACAGTACCGCCGTCTCCTTCACAGAAGCACAAGACGTAACGCGTGCTGTACGACAGGCTTTTGAGACGGAAGAGATAGACCAACTCATTCTTCTCTATACAAAGTTCAAGTCGGCTATCTCGCAGACCCCCACAGACATTCAACTGCTTCCCGTTCAGACCCCCGAAGTGGAAGACACCGCCGCCAGCGCGGACAGCGACTATATTTTCGAGCCAGACGCGGAAGAGCTAATGCATGGGTTGCTGCCTCGCTATCTTGAAGGACAGGTCTATCAGGCACTCCTCGAATCGGTAGCAAGTGAACACGGTTCGCGTATGACATCCATGACGAACGCAACGGAGAATGCAGGCAAGATGATTTCGAGCCTCACCCTCCAGATGAACCGGGCGCGTCAGGCGAACATCACACGAGAAATTTCCGAGATTGTCGGAGGCGCGGAAGCCCTCAAAGGATAGCTCCCCACTGCCCACCTGTTTGCACAAAAGCCCCTCTCCCTGTTTGGGGAGGGGCTTTTAAACATAAGAGACTTTTCTATAATGAACTCAGTGACTAGAGAGATACCTTTTCATAAGATGCAGGGAGTCGGTAACGACTTCGTTGTGCTGGACGGGCGCGAACGCGATGAGGACTGGAGTCGCCTCGCAGTTGAAATGTGCCATCGCCATACGGGAATTGGTGCGGATGGACTACTCGTTCTCACAAAATCGTCCATTGCGGATATAGGCATGACCATGCTGAATCCCGATGGGACTTTCGATGTTTGCGGCAACGGTCTGCGATGTTTGGCACGGTTCGCGTATGAGCAAAAGGCGGTTACATACCCCGACAGCACCGATGTTCTTCCCATACGAAGAGTGACGATTGAAACTCTCGCAGGAGTCCGTGAAGTCCTGATTAACCTCTCCTCTACCGGAGAGACAGAGAGCGTTAAGGTCAATATGGGGCTACCGTACTTTGAACCCACTGCTATCCCTGCACTCCTTGAAAACCCTCTGGACACACTTTTGCCTCTTGCCAACGGAGAGAGTCTGCGTATCTCCGCTCTCTCTACAGGCAGCACACACGCTGTAGCTCTCTGTCCAAGCCTTCCAGATGATGCGACCTTCTTCCGTATTAGTCCGCAGGTGGAGAACCATCCTCTCTTTCCAGAACGCACGAGCCTGATGTGGTGTACGCCGGGGTTGGAAAACCGGATAGATATACGCATATGGGAGCGGGGTGCGGGCGAAACGTGGGGATGCGGCACAGGCGCGTGCGCCGCCGGAGTTGTCGCCATTCTGAAGGGCTACGCCTCCCCTATGTACCCCGTTATTGTGGCAAGCAAAGGCGGTAATCTACATATTCGTTGGCAGGAGGGTGAAGAGATCGCAATGACGGGACCCGCAATGGCAGTCTACCATGGAAGT
>JAPLCR010000626.1 GCA_026392135.1 Armatimonadota bacterium | reverse complement strand
CCTTCCCCGTTAGAAAAACGTCGCGCAGACAGCCTTCCAGACAAGTCCTTCTCCCGAATCGGGAGAAGGATGCCCGATGAGGGCAGGTTGAGGGACGACGGTAAAAGGGAGAACTTGAACTTTTCAAACACCGACAGTATACAAACCTTTCAGACAGGCTCCCTCGCCCAGAATTGGGAGAGGGATGTCCGTTAGGACAGGGTGAGGGCTAGTTCAGATACTCTGCGTAACATGAGTGAGTATTACGATTATGCCCCTGCTCTTTTGGGGAGTAGGGGCATTTTTTTGTGAAAGACGGTCTTTTCTAAACGGTTCGTGTTGCACGAAGTGTACTGGTTCTATGGGGGCTTTGGTCTTGGAAGTCAGGATATGGGTTGCGAGCCTTACGAGTAGCTTCTGCTGTTCTGCCTGCATCTGCTTCATGGAAGCCAAGTCCGTTGCATGGCTTTGCAGGCTTGCCCTCAATGCCGCAATACCCGAAGCCTGTACCTTATCAACTGCCGTCAGTGTAGCGATGTTTGTGTTACGCACTTCACTCTTTGCGTGCTCTTTCTGAAGTTCATTGAGCAGCATAGGGGTGAGTAGGTGATAGTAGACGGTGAATGGTCTCCCCTGTTTATCGTACTGCACGAGGTCAGGAAACACCTTTGCTACCTCCTCGGCAATCAGCCCGTACTGAAGTGGATGCCTTCCGTTCTCATCGGTGGATTTGTAGCGGAAAGTGA
Organism: Armatimonadota bacterium; assembly: GCA_026392135.1. Lineage (GTDB taxonomy): Bacteria > Armatimonadota > Chthonomonadetes > Chthonomonadales > Chthonomonadaceae > CAIJLM01. The sequence goes on along the minus strand of JAPLCR010000626.1, from coordinate 7,704 downwards.
CGGGGCGAAGTTGGAGCAGTTTATCGCTCACACTTCCCATTGTCTTGATGTCACTCTTAAACCTGCGCGAAGAGGTTATCGTTCCTAGTTGACCATTTGCGTTTATGTAGACGGCTACTCCCGCACTGGAGGTCACGCCGTTGATGCCTGCAATGAGAGTAGAGGTCTGTACCCCCACAGTCCCGATACGGATCGTGCCGTTATCTGTCGCCGCTCCCAGGTTGCCGATAGTAATGTTGTTGCTACCTGTGGTGATGTTATAGCCTGACTGAAAGCCGAGCGCAATGTTGCCCTTCCCTGTGGTAGCAGAGTAGAGGGCGTTATTACCGTGCGCCGTATTCTCAGCCCCCGTTGTGATACTGTACAGAGATTGGTACCCATTCGCAGTATTATTGCTCCCCGTTGTATTGAAGTAGAGCGACTGGTAGCCATTTGCGCTATTTGCGATTCCTGTGGTGTTGCTGTAGAGGGCTTCATGCCCATTCGCGCTGTTATAGCTCCCTGTGGTATTAGAGTAGAGGGAGATGGAGCCTTGTGCTGTGTTCTGGTTGCCTGTTGTGTTGGCTTGGAGCGCATAAGCCCCTGTCGCTACATTATATTTTCCTGTTGTGTTGGCGAAGAGGGCGATGTAGCCATTCGCGGTATTATAGTTACCCGTTGTGTTGTTGTAGAGAGATTGATAACCAACAGCGTTGTTATAGCCGCCTGTCGTATTGAAGTAGAGAGCTTCGTAGCCCATCGCGTTGTTATAACTTCCTGCGGTGTTGTTGTAGAGAGCCTCATGCCCATTCGCGTTGTTGAAAACTCCTATCGTATTTGCAAAGAGGGCGTATGCTCCAAAGGCAGTGTTCAGACTCCCTGTCGTGTTTGAATAGAGGGATGCGTAACCAGTTGCCGTATTCTGTTTTCCTGTTGTGTTGCTATAGAGAGATGTGTAGCCGTTAGCTGTATTCGAGCCTCCTGTTGTGTTTGCAAAAAGGGCATAAGAGCCAATGGCTGTGTTCAAAGTACCTGTGTTTACGGTGAGAGTACCGAAGCCCAATCCGACATTTGGGGTAGAGGTTGCGGTGTTGGTTGCCCCTCCTGCTCCAAAAAAGGTCTGTGCAGGAGCAGAGAGAGGGGCAAAGAGTAGAGTAGAGACAAGCCCACTCCGTAACAGTTGAAAGATAGGCGATTTCATAACAAACTCCTTCAGAATAGGGGATAGAGGCTAAGTTTTGAAAGAGACGCTTGAGAGGAGATATAAGGAAGAGCATCCTCATCGTGGGCATCCTGAACCTGTCTATTCACTTTCACATTACGATTCTCCTACTTGGAAGCGTGTTTACCATCTACTATCTCCCGATAACGACTCGTTTCACTTCTCGTAACGCTCTCTTGTGGTAGAATTAAGAGGGGAGTCGTATGGTAAGACGACACCTTCCTAGCCCCTACTACGCTCACCCTATTGTTTTTGGAACGACCGCTTATGTTCTGTACAGCCATCGCGCACCCGCTTAAATTGTCGCCTCTCTCCGTTTCGGGCAGTGCCTCAGAAGAGAGTACACCTCTCCTTCAGGTTCACCTATTTGGAAGCTTTGAGGTTCAGGTAGAGAGGAGACCTCTTCCACGCCTCCGTTCGCGTACGGGGACACGCTAACAAAGAGGTCTCGCGTGACTGGTTGGTAGCGCATCTCTGGCCCGATAGTTCGGAGATACAGGGGCGGCAAAGTCTACGGCAGATTCTCGCTGACCTCCGAACGGCATTGGGTAGTCAATCCTATCGCCTCACCTCGCCCACCACACAAACACTCCTATTTGACGCACATGGCGCAGAGATAGATGTCCTTCGCTTTGATGCGCTTCTGCATACACCAACTCCTTCCCTGCCTGCTCTTGAGGAGGCTATCACTCTCTACCGAGGTCCGCTTATGGAGGGAAGCATGGAGCCTCTGTTTATGCAGGAGCAGGATATACGGCGGCAGGCATTTTTGGAGGCAGTAGGTGCTTATGCTGATAAGGTACTCTCACGAGAGGTAGGCGTAAAAGCGATATCCTATTTGAAGCGAGGTATTCTCGAAGACCCTCTTAGAGAGAGCCTCTACCGTTCCCTTATGCAGCTCTATGCGGAAGAGGGTGATTTTGCCGCTACAGTACAGACCTACCGCGATTTGAGAGTACGACTGCAAGAGGATCTGAGTGCCTCGCCTGAACCGGAAACGACTGCCCTCTATCAGTCTTTGAGAGCGAAGGCACGCGCTAAGCTGCAACAAGAGCCTGCCTCACTAGGGAAGCCTTCTGTAGCTTCTGAAAAACCTATTTACAAGGTGCCTCTTGCCTCCACCTCGGCTATCCCCCGCCCTATAATGGGGCTTATAGGGCGTGAAAAGGAGGTCGCGGAGGTCAAAGAGTTCACGTGTAAATCTCCTGTCACCACACTTCTGGGTATGGGGGGAGTGGGAAAGACACGCCTCTCCATACAGGTCGCCCGTGATCTGGCGGAGCAACGCTTAGAGGTCTTTGAGGACGGGGTCTATTTTGTACCACTCGCCGCTATTAACGACCCAACATTCCTGCTTCAAACGATAGCCTCTGCGTTAGGAGTGCGGGAAACACTAGAGGAAAGCCTCTTCGATACTCTCAAGTCGTACCTGCGCTCCCGCGCTCTTCTCTTGGTACTCGACAACTGCGAGCACCTTGTTACCGACTGTGCTAACATCGCAGAAACTCTGCTGGGCGATGCAGTAGGGCTACATATTTTAGCGACGAGCAGAGAGCCTTTGGGGATTACTGGGGAGATATGCTACAGGCTACAGCCCCTCGCTTACCCCACTGCCCAACACGCTTTCGAAGAGTATGAAGTCTCTCCCTCAGTACGTCTCTTTGTAGAGCGTGCCGCGTTGGTTCAGCCTCATTTTCGTCTTACCCCAAAAAATGCAGAGCAGGTAGCCACTATCTGCCGTCGCCTTGATGGGATCCCGCTTGCGCTAGAGCTTGCCGCGGCGCGTCTCAAAATGTTGAGCCTAGACCAGATAATTGCTCGCTTAGAAGACCGCTTTTCCCTGCTTACAGGAGGAAGCAGAACCGCACTACCCCGGCATCAGACCCTCCGTGCTCTTATTGATGGGAGTTATGAACTGCTCTCAGAGGAGGAGCGCGAAGTCTTTTGTGCGCTCTCCGTCTTTCAAGGGAGCTTTACACTTACCTCCGCGGAGGCGATTTGTAATGATGAAGAGACACTTTTCCTATTTTCGCACCTTGTAGACCGTTCGCTGATTACGGCGGAGGAGAGTGGCTTTGGAGAGAGACGCTACCGGCTTCTGGAGTCTCTGAGAGAGTATGCAGCGGAGCGACTGAAAGAGCGAGGAGAGAAGGAGTGTATCGAAGGCAGGTTTGTGCAGTGGGCGGTAGGCTGGCTAGATGCCACTTCGCGGAAGATGCTTCCGAAAGCACGTATGGAGTGGTTGAAGCGAATAGATGCGGAGTATGAGAACTTACGAAAAGCCCTGCTTATCGCGCCTCCTGGTGAGTTGAAGGGATGTTTGGCAGGTGGCTTAGACCGATACTGGTATAGCCGCTCTTTCGCAAAAGAGGCAGAGCGTTGGCTTCTTTCTGCTATGGAGGGCTATGGGAGCATGACAGAGGCTACGCAGACACAGCTACAAGTCGCTTTGGGAATGGCGTACTGGCAGAAAGCAGACAATATCTCCGCTCGTAAATGCCTATTAGAGGCTCTCAGGCTGGCACGAAAGACGGGCAAGCACCTTCTAAACTCTGCGGTCGCGTTGGGGTTGGTGGAGGCGGCAGACAGGAACCACATCCTCGCCTTAGAGTACTATACAGAGGGGTTGGAGGTCAGCAGGCAGGAACGAAACACCCATGTCCAAGCAACTGTTCTCTCGAATATGGCGTGCCTCTATCTGGACAGAGACGAATTTGAGCAGGCACGTTCTCTCTTCTATCAAAGCCGCGAAGTGTGGCAGGAGATAGGAGACCAGCGTGGGGTCGTTTTTGAAGACCTGTTTCTTGCGCTGGTAGAAGAGAGAACGGGCAATGATCAAGGGGCTTACGAGCAGTATGTCTCTTGCTTAGAACAGCTCCATGCCCTAGATGATGACAACGGAATAGTGTGGGGGCTTGCCTTTTTAACCTATGTTCAGATGAAGAGGGGGCGGTACCTATTTTCCGCAAAACTCGCAGGAGCACTGGAAGGTCTGAGAGAGCGCTTGGGTATCAATGCCAATCCTACGCAGGTAAAAGCGGAGGTGGAGAGTAGAAACATATCGATAGAGGCGTTGGGTGAACCAAGCTACCTCTCCGCATTTCAGGAGGGGTGTAGTTGGGACATGAAAGCGACGATTACCTACATCAGGTCGTCGGAGGGGGCTTAGCTAGAGGCTTCACTCTCCCCAAAAGCACACAAATCCCAAACTCGGAACCAATCGCACAGGCTTTTAATCTCAAACCACGAAGGCTCTCTCCTTTGTGAGGGAGAGATTGGGTGAGGTTATGTGAAGAGCCACAACCCTGAACTCTTAGGCGTCACCCTTCCGAAAAGTACGCTCTACTCTCCACCCGTCGCGAGGTCCATAATCTTCTCCTGAGTTGCCTCTTCGCGCAAGAGTTCACCTGTAATGCGACCTTCGTGCATGACCAGAATGCGATCACTCATGCCGATAACCTCCGGTAGTTCCGACGAAATCATAATGATAGCAACCCCTTGCGCGGCGAGTTCATTCATCAGTTTGTAGATTTCCGACTTCGCGCCCACATCAATACCCCGTGTAGGCTCATCGAATATCAGGACTTTTGCGTCTGTGAACAGCCATTTCGCTAGGACGACCTTCTGCTGATTCCCTCCCGAAAGATTCTGAACAACTGTCGGGGTCTTGATAGAGAGGCTCGTGCGGTACTTCTCTGCGACCCTCTTCTCTTCACCATGACGCACAAAACCCATTGTGGAGAGCGATTGAAGGTTCGCCAACGTTGTGTTTTCGCGAACTGCCATACCCAGTACAAGCCCTTGCTGTTTCCGGTCTTCTGTTACCAGCCCAATTCCGTTACGGATGGCTTCTTGCGGAGAGCGAATCCGCAAGGCTTTCCCAAATAGTTCAATGGTTCCGCTTGTTATGGGATCTGCGCCGAAGATAGCACGTGCCGTCTCCGTGCGCCCTGCACCCACTAGACCCGCAATGCCAAGCACCTCCCCCTTACGCACTGTAAAGGAGACATTGTCAAGAACTCCCGTCCTGCACAGGTTCTTGACGGTAAGAGCAGGCTCACCCAAAGGAGCGGCGACCTTTGGAATTGCGTCTTTGAGTTCGCGCCCAACCATGAGGCGGATAATCTCCTCGCGGGTTAAACTCTCTACCTCTTCCGTCGCAATCCAGTGGCCGTCTCGCATGATAGTCGCCCTATCGCAAACCTCGAAAACCTCTTCTAGGCGGTGCGATATGTAGACGATACTGACACCCTCACCCCTCAACTGCCGAATGAGTGTGAATAGGGACTGTAGTTCGTGGTGAGTAAGAGTGGCACTAGGTTCGTCCATTATGATAATTTTGGACTGTCGGCTCGTCGCTTTTCCAATCTCTACCATCTGTTGTTGCGCCACGCTCAAGGTATGCACGGGGGCGCGGACATCTATCTTTACACCGAGTTTGTCCATCACCGCCTGCGCGTCTGTGTACAGTTTTTTGAAATCTACGAAGCCGGGAATAGCGGCACGGGGTTCACGCCCTAGATAGATATTTTCGCCCACCGTAAGATAGGGAACGAGGTTGAACTCCTGATAGATGATAGAGATCCCAAGGCTCATCGCCTTTTGCGGGCTATCTATCTGCACCGACTTCCCATACAGAGAGATTTCGCCCGTATCTTTGGGTTGCGCTCCTGCAAGTATCTTCATAAGGGTAGATTTGCCCGCGCCATTCTCTCCCAGCAACGCGTGAACCTCCCCGGGTAGCACCGTTAAGGAGACATTGTCAAGCGCAAGAACACCCGGAAACTCTTTTCGGATGTTCGTCATACAAAGCGCGGGTATCACACTGAATGCAGTAGGAGCGATAGCCAACTTTTCACAATCTCCTTAGCAAGAAGTCTCTCCTCGTGAGGAGGCTTCATTGGGGTATTACAGCTTTTCGTGGAGGCGGCTCAGTTCGGCGAGCACATCTTGAGCGGCGCGGGAAACACCTCTCTCATCGCTCTGGCTGAGGTCTTTCAAAATACGCTGAACGCGCCGATAGCCCGTGTACTCATTTAGTAGCCGCGCTAATGCAGAGACGCTTGCTTCGCGGTTATCCGTAGAGCGGACGACGGCGGTGCGTAGGAGCGCAGTGGGGTACTGCACAAACATATCGGATACGAGTATGGATGGGTCTTCTGAGCTGACGCGGTTTTGGCGTACTACATAGAAAACTTTACCGAGCAGTTCATCAGAGGGGTTGCGTTGATAGAGGCGCTTTATCGCTTCTGCCGTAGTATCGGGAAGTTTGCTTTTGGGTTCGTCGCCGAAAACATCGGGGTAGAGCCAGTTATACATGACCCGCTGTGCGTTGATAATCACATCCACCCCATAGTATGCTAATACATAAGAGAGGCTTCGGTAACCAAAACTACCCCGTGTCTGGTCACGGCGTAGGGCTTCTAGTTCACGGCGTAGCTGGGCTTCTGGCTTGCCATCAAAGTAGTGTTGTGCAGTGCGGGAACGTGCGGTTTCTTGTGCAACTCCTGCAAGCATATCGTTGGCATAGCGCAATGCGCCCGTACTCGGAGTGGGGTTGGTGGGCAGGTGTGGAGTAACCTTGACCTCAGGAGTGGTTGTGTTCACATTACCGGGTACTGCTCGTGTTGGGTTCACAACTGCCTGCTCCAACATCTGTAGTATCTGTGTATTCTCTTTCGTCTCTCTCGCCATTTCACGGGGTGTCCGCCCCTTGTTGTCTTGAATATGCACATTTGCACCGTTTGCGATGAGCAGGGCAACAGTACGCGGGCGGCGATTGAGTACTGCCCGTGCGAGTGCGGTACACCCCTCCGTATCACGCACGTCTACCTTGGCGGAGGCGTGCAGTAGCTCTTCTACGCTTCCAACATAACCCGATATAGCGGCGAGAATGAGCGGAGTGCGTCCACGACTGTCTACAGAATTGATATTTGCCTTGTTCTCCACAAGAAGGCGTATCACAGGCACATGACGCAGTGCGAGGTGTAGCCCAGAGTACCCACCTGAGTCGGTAGTCCGCACACTCACCCCTTGGTCAAGTAACGACTTCACCTTTGCCGTGTTTCCTGCTTCACACGCAGCAAGATACTCGTTTTCTAAGCGGCTAGTACCCCCCGGATCCTCCTCATTTTGGGGCGGCTTACGCTTCTTAGTACTCTTAGGAGGCGCGGCAAAATGGGGGGCAGGAGTGTAGACTGCTTCCGCAGAGTCCACAGGTAGCAGAATACAGACTACCCCTGTCACGCCCAACAAACTCTTCAACCAAAAGTTCACGCGCATCCAACTTCCTCCCTCTATCAATGGGTTCCCTCCTAATTATACAGAAACTCCTCTCCCAAAGTCAAATCTTCTCTGTTCAAGGCAATACCTTCGCCAAAAAATCGGGGTTTCGTAACAAAAAGTAGGGCTTATGGAGTACCGTTAAAGTGACAAAACTACAACGGAGGAACTCCTCAGCCCATGCCCGATATTCTACCCCTTTTACTGAGTTTGCAAACGGT
>JAPLCR010000535.1 GCA_026392135.1 Armatimonadota bacterium | reverse complement strand
TGTTTTCGTTGTTTAAGTAAAGATTACAGGTTTGGCACTCAAGGCGTGTGTGAATTACCCGATAATTCTTCTGACTTAAAAGGGAGATCTACCGCGCACTATGAAAACTCTGACAATGGACGAAATCCAACTAGATGCTCTGAAAGAGGTAGGGAACATTGGAGCGGGAAACGCCATCACATCTCTAGCCACCCTGTTAGACAGGCGTGTAGATATGTCGATTCCTCGTGTTGGGATAGTAGATTTGAACGCCTTCGTCCAGCTTGCAGGGGGCGAAGAGAGTTGTAGCGCGGGGGTCTATATGCGGGTTGAGGGAGATGCACCGGGACATATCGCTTTTCTTATGCCCTATCACGCCGCCTGCCGCCTTGTAGACTCTCTATTAGGATATCCTGATGGGACTATCTCGGAACTAGATGAGCTTGGCGCGTCTGCCATTCTGGAGGTTGGTAATATCTTAGCCTCCTCCTACCAGAGTGCCCTGTGCGACATGATCGGACTGGAAATGCACTCCTCGCCCCCTGCCCTTGCAGTAGATATGACCACCTCTATCCTCTCTGCCATTGCCTCTACATTTGAGGAGATGCAAGAGTCCATTTTGACCATAGTAACACATATTGACTGTCTGCTAGGAAGTCTTGAAGGCTACTTTATCTATATTCCAGATGAGGGTAGCCTAACCCAAATTCTACAGATACTTGGGTTAGAAGCGACGTTCTAACCTCGGAAAGGATAGGCTATGTCTAATCCCGTGATGGTAGGCATGGCTGAGATTAAAGTCTGTTGCACCCCAGATGGTGTTTTGACGGCTTTAGGCTTAGGCTCATGTGTGGGAGTTTGTGTGTTTGACCCGACAGCTCGTGTAATAGGAATGGCGCACATCGTTTTACCCAAGAGTGGAGGGACAAACACCTCTCCCGGTAAGTTTGCAGATACAGGAATACCTCTCCTCCTGAAAGAGATGGAGGCGCAAGGGGCGAGTCTTTTTAGAGTCCGCGTTGCCCTTGTCGGCGGCGCACAGTTGTTCTCCTTTCAAGGCTCGAATAACCGATTAGAGGTCGGGGCGCGTAACATTCAGGCAGTACAAACAGAGTTAAGCCAGCTACGCTTGAGTGTAGTAGCCGAAGATGTCGGCGGCAAAGTGGGGCGTACTGTGAATCTTCACGCCAATGGGATAGTGAGAGTCAAGTCGCTTGGGCAGGAAGACCGTGAACTGGTAGACCTTGCCCAAAGCAAAGAAATCTTTGGAAATCGCTTTGCCAAAGTAGCCTAGTACGCTTGTAGATGCAGGTCTGTGTGCCTACCCTCTTATGGGGGCAAAATGCCTTGAGATACCGTAACCAAACTGAAATTAGAGGGTGGTAAGATATGCCAAGAACACCTGTAGAATCGAATAACACCGCAGTAGATACCAGAATCAGACACCGCTCTGCCCCTACGCCTCGCGCAGAGGCAGAGAACGTCCCAAAGTGCCTTCCCATATCCCCAGAAGAGGTGTTGGCGGGAGTACGCGACCTTCCCGCAATGCCCAATGTGGTCATAAAAATTATGCGAATGACCAGTAAAGGGGAGGCAACGTCGCCAAAGGAGCTGTCTGGTATTATCGCGCAAGACCCCAATTTTTCTGCGCGTATTCTCAAGATGGCAAACTCCGCCTACTACGGCTTACCACGCTCGGTATCCACACTATCAGACGCGGTTCTTATGCTTGGCAACCACTCTATTCGGAACATAGCGATGCTTGCTGCCACAAAAGATACCCTGCGCCAGAAGGTAGATGGCTATGAACTGCGCCCCGGCGAACTATGGAGACACTCTCTTATGTGCGCGTTGGCATCACAACTATTGGCGGAGCAGACGTTCTACCACGACAAAGAGGTTGCTTTTGTGGGCGGTCTTCTCCACGACGTGGGTAAACTCGTGCTGGGTCCCTATATACATGAGAGATTGCCATCCATCCGCAAAAGGATTGATTCGGAAGGATGCTCCTTTGTGGAGGCAGAACGTGCCGTTTTAGGATTTGATCATGCCGAGATTGGAGGCAGAATCGCACTTCACTGGAATCTCCCCTCCGTTCTGGTAAGTGCCATTTCGCTTCACCACAACCCGGTGCAAAAAGAGTGTGTCAGCCCACTCGTCGCACTTGTCTATCTTGGTAATCTCATCTGTTTTTCCATTACCGATAGTAACGCAATAGGTAGCTTTTCTAGTGAGATCAACAAGCAGTGTATGGAGGTATTACATCTGAAAGAGAAGCACCTCTCCACAGTGATTCTGAGCCTCCAATAGCAGATGGAAAAAGTACCCCTGCTCTCAGTGGAGTAGCCTAGGTGGAACTCCAAACAAAAGCCGCTGCACCCAACAAAAAAATACGGGTTCTTGTTGTAGACGATTCGCCCCTGATGCGAAAAATCATCACACAGATACTGAGCCAGCAGGCGGACATGGAGGTGATTGCAACGGCGGCAGAGGGGGAGGAGGCACTGAGAAAGGCGCATGCCCTCCAGCCCGATGTAATAACACTGGATGTTGAGATGCCGCGCATGAATGGGTTGGAGTTCCTTGAGGCACTTATGCCCGAAAACCCTATGCGTGTGGTGATGCTCTCTAGCCTTACGACGGAGGGGGCAGAGACCACCTTCGCGTGCTTGCAGCGCGGAGCTATCGATTTTGCAGTGAAGCCCTCAAAGGTCTCCATAGACCTCAAGCTAGCCGATATATCAGAGGAGATTGTCCGTAAAATCCGTTTGGCGAGTGTAGCGCGTCTTCCCCGCATCTCCTCCGCTAAGAGAGTAGAGAAGACGGAGAGTGCCTCCCCTGTCGTAGCGAGACGTGAAAGAGCGGGCTTGATCGAAGGGGTTGTTGAGCCTAAGATGGTTGTGGTGCTAGCTTCTTCTACAGGAGGACCTAATGCGCTCCATGAGCTTCTGCCCCTATTGCCGCCGAACTTGGCGATAGCCTATCTTTTGGTACAGCATCTGCCAGCAGGATTCTCGCGCCTCTTTGCAACGCGCCTCAACAGTGTCTGTGCCCTAACGGTGAAGGAGGCAGTAGAGGGAGAGCGTCCGCAGGTGGGAACCGTTCTCGTGGCGGGCGGGGGGCGGCACATCGTTCTCAATTCGACAGGATTCCTCGCGTTTAGCGACGATCCGCCTTTGTGGGGAGTATGCCCCGCCGCAGATGTCTTAATGCCTACAGTAGCCCATTTCTATAAGGATAGCACTGTGGGAGTGGTCTTGACAGGTATGGGGCGGGACGGTTCGCTGGGCGTGAAAGCGATTCACGCTAGAGGGGGCTACTGTATTGCTCAAAACGAAGAGACGTGTGTGGTCTACGGAATGCCAAAAGCCGCCTTTGAGACAGGTTGTATAGACAAAGTGCGCCCTCTCAAAGAGTTGGCTTCCGAACTGATCCGGCTCTATGAAGAGCGAGAACGCCAAAGACCACCTCTTCTCCAAAGCAGGCTACAAAGAGCGGGCTAGAAAGGGGCATCAAGGATGGAGCAGAGAACCCTCAGACAAGGAGCGAATTCACTTAGAGGTGGAGGCGTACCGAATAGCCTTTTCGCACAGTTGAGAGAGCAGAGTGCTCTCTGCGAATCACAATCTCAAGACTCAACAGACTATATGCGTTTCAAAGAGGCTATCTACCACAAGACCGGCATAGACCTCAACCTATACAAGCAGCAGCAGATGCAACGCCGCCTCTATAACATGGTGGAGCGGGCAGGATTGAAAACATTTGATGAGTATTTTGCTCTCATCAACAGCGATGAAAACGAACTTTTCTCCTTCCTAGACCGCATGACTATCAACGTTTCGGAGCTTTTTCGGAACCCCGAAAAGTGGCATGAGGTGCGAAACTTTATTCTGCCATCTCTTCTGAAAGAGAGAAGCTCTCTCCGTATGTGGAGCGCAGGCTGTTCTTATGGGGCGGAGCCGTACACGTTAGCCGTTTTACTTGACCAGATTAGTTCGGGGATACGGTATACCCTACACGCTACCGATCTTGACCGAAAGATATTGGCAAAAGCACGCGATGGCTACTTCACAACAACCGATGTGAAGGGCGTAGCCGCCCCGCTATTGAGTAAATACTTCCTCACACTGGATAGGGCGAAGGAGTTACAGTCTAATCCGACTGTACCCACCTATCAGGTAAGACCAGAAATAAGAAACCGAGTCTCTTTTCAACAGCATAATCTGCTCGCGGATAGGTTCGATAGAGACTATGACCTGATTTGCTGTCGGAATGTAGTTATTTACTTTACAGAAGAGGCGAAAGAACGCCTTTACCTACAGTTTGTGCAGTCTCTTCGTATGGGGGGCTATCTCTTTGTAGGGGGTACAGAAAGAATTCTGAACTATGCGGAGATAGGGTTGGAAAGCCCCTACCCGTTCTTCTATCGGCGTATTCGATAACTCTTGTGGGAATTGTACTCAAGATACCAATAAATAAGCCGAGAATAGAGGTTACCACCTCAAGCCCAAGGATAGCACGGTGCTATTTGTCAATAGCACTATGTAAAAAGGAACTTAGGAGAAAATAATGGCAACACGAGTGTTGGTTACGGATGATGCTCTTTTTATGCGTACTATGCTCAAAAACATTTTGCTGCATAATGGCTATGAGGTAGTGGGTGAGGCAGCAAACGGGCGCGAATCGGTAGAGCTGTATCAGGCACTACGCCCTGATGTCGTTACTATGGATATTACTATGCCGGAAATGGATGGCATCACCGCTGTCAAAGAGATACGCAAACAAGACCCCAGAGCAAAAATCATTATGTGTACGGCTATGGGGCAAAAAAGCATGGTCATGGAAGCGGTGGCGGCGGGTGCTACCGACTTTATAGTCAAACCCTTCAAGCCTGAAAAGGTACTCGAAGCCATCCAGAAACTGGCTAGATGAAAGGCGGTATAGAATGAAAGCAGAGTATATCAATCCTTTTATTAGTGCCGCGTTTCATGTTCTTAAAGAGCTTTTAGATATGGAGCCGAGTAAAGGTTCACTGGATGCTCGCCGTGAAATGTGTACATCACAACAGTGCAACGTTATTGTGGGGGTTACGGGTAAGATCGAAGGACAGGTTATCTACGGGATGAGCCTTATTACCGCAGACCGTATCGCATCCCTTATGTTGGGGCAACCGGTAAAAACGTTCGACCACCTTGCGGCGAGTGCTATCGGTGAGATGGGAAACATGATTACGGGAAACGCAGGTGGTAGGTTGGCAGATTTGGGATATGCCTGTCAGATAACCCCTCCCTCTATTGTGCGTGGAACCAATGTGAAGATAAGTACGTTATGTATTCCTTCTCTCGTGATTCCTATTGAACTACCATTAGGCATGATTGAAATTGCAGTGAGCTTACAGGAGCGATAACATGGGTACAAGCTTAACAAGTGGGGTGGGTGGTAATATACTCGCCTCTATGAGCGACAATCTGGCAGTTGGCAGCCTTTTGCTCAAAAAGACGGCAAACGCCGAAAAAGCGATGGTGCAGGAGCTACTTCCACCCCCTCCACCACATAACGGCAGACTAGATGTAAGCGCGTAGGGTAAGGGACTTAGGTAGGAATAACTGTTCCATTTGAAAACCACAAGCCCTCACCCCCGTCCCCTCTCCCAATTCTGGGCGAGGGGTGACTGGAATAACTGTTCCATTTGAAAACCACAAGCCCTCACCCCCGTCCCCTCTCCCAATTCTGGGCGAGGGGTGACTAGCGCGGTAGGCGACTCTGTTCGCCGATAGGCTCTCTTGCACTAGAAATTTTGGAACAGTTTAACTATAGAGAATCCCTAACAGTCTTACCGCGCCCCCTCTTTTCTTTTACGGCTTACCTTCTCGGACGAAAGCGACGGAGGCGGAGTGCGTTCGTCACTACCGACACGCTACTCAGTGCCATTGCAGATGAAGCGAGCATAGGTGAGAGAAGCCAGCCCATCCAGTGGTAGAAGAGTCCTGTAGCGACAGGAATGCCCAGAATGTTGTAGCCGAACGCGAAGACGAGGTTTTGGCGGATATTTCGCATGACCGCCCGTGAAAGCTCTATCGCGTCGGGAATGGCGTTCAGGTCTTCGCGGAGTAGTGCCACATCCGCCGTTTCGAGGGCTATATCTGTGCCGCTCCCTATCGCTATGCCCACATCGGCGAGCGCAAGCGCGGGCGCGTCGTTGATTCCGTCTCCCACCATCGCGACGCGCTTGCCCGACTGTTGGAGTTTCTGTATCGCTTGCGCCTTCTGATGCGGCAACACCTCTGCAACCACCTTCGAGATTCCCAACTCCTTGCCCACCGCCTCCGCCATCGCTCTCTGGTCGCCGGATAGCAAAACGGTCTCTATTCCCAACGCAGTCAGCCGAGCTATAACCTCTTTCGCGGTGGGTTTGAGCGTATCCTGCACAGCGACAGCCCCCGCGATAGCCCCCTTCACTGCGATAAGCAGAGAGGTCTTGCCTCCCTTTGCGAACGCTTCCAGTCGCTCTTTCCAACTCTCAGATACCGTCACCCCCTGCGCCGACATCAGCGAGAGGTTTCCTATCAGAACCTGCTTGCCTTGCACGGTAGCGCGAACGCCCTGCCCCGTCAAAGACTCGAACTCCTCTACTTTGAGCGGAGGCATCTCCCACTGCTTCATGCCGTTTACTATCGCCTGAGCGATAGGGTGTTCGCTATGCAGTTCGGCGGAACCCGCGAGTTGAAGCAGAGCCGCCTCCGTGTAACCCTCTACAGGAACCGTGTCGGTGAGGCGAGGCTTGCCATACGTCAGGGTTCCCGTCTTATCCATTACCACGACCTGAACGGCGTGCAGTGTTTCGAGGGTCTCCGCGTCTTTTATCAGTACACCGAGATTCGCGCCTCGCCCTGTTCCCACCATTATCGCCGTTGGGGTAGCCAAACCGAGGGCGCACGGACAGGCGATAATCAGCACCGCGATACACTGGACGAGCGCGAACGCAAAGCGGGGTTCGGGTCCAAAGAGATACCAGCCTATAAACGTCAGAATGGCGATGATAATGACCGTCGGCACGAAGTAGTGCGTCACCTTGTCGGCGAGACGCTGAACGGGAGCGCGGGAGGCTTGTGCCCTATCCACGAGCCGGGTTATCTGCGCGAGAACGGTGTCCTTCCCTACCCTGCTTACCTTAATGACGAGAGAGCCTTTCTGGTTCAGGGTTGCGCCGGTCACCTTGCTACCCCCCGATTTCTCAACGGGCATACTCTCGCCCGTTATCATACTCTCGTCCACCCACGAACTACCCTCCATCACCACACCATCAAGGGGTATCTTTTCGCCGGGGCGCACTCTCAACAGATTAGCAACCGCTATCTTCTCTATGGGGACGATTTTGTCTTCGCCCTCGTGGATGAGGCAGGCGGTTTTGGGCTGTAACTCTATCAGTTTTTCCATTGCAAGGCGGGACTTGCGCTTCGCCCGTAGTTCCAGTAATCGTCCGAATAGAACGAGGGTAATGATGACCGCACTCGTCTCGAAATAGACCTCGTGCATACCGCGGGAGTGAAAGTAGTCGGGGAAGAGACTCGCGACAAGGGAGTAGATAAAAGCGACTCCCGCGCCAAGCGCTATCAGCACATTCATATCGGCTTCACGCTGTTTGAGGGCGGCGTAAGCGCGAACAAAGAACATATACCCGCAACAGAGGACTATTCCTGTCAGAAAGGCTTGCGCTTCCATTAAATGTTCAGAGCCATTCACATAGTTCCCATAGGAGAGTAGAGTCATAATGAGGTTAGAAAGCGACGAATGTGGAGCCATGCTGAGAGTAACTACCGGAATAGAAAGTATCGCCGCCGCTATAAAACCCGCAAACAGGTAGACACCTTCGTCTGTTTTGTCGGTCTTGCCGTGCTTATTACGCTTTTCGCCCGCCTCTTCCAGCTTCTCGCCGCCTCGAACATTCGCCTCGAACCCTGCGTTTTCTAACGCCTCTATCATCTCGGTAGGGGAGGCTTGTAGCGGGTCGTAGGTGATGGTAGCGCGTTCGGCGAGCAGGTTGACGTTGGCTTGCCCTATGCCCGCCACGCGGTGAATCGCCTTCTCTACGCGCCCCACACACGCCGCGCAAACCATGCCTTGAATATCGAGTTCGCACTCGGCGGTTGTGTCTATTACCTCCGCGGGTTGCGGGGTCTCCTCGCTCCTATTTCCCCAGAAGAACCAGACAACAAAGCCAATCAGTGCGAACCCACCGACTAATACTGCTATTTGAGAACTGTTCATGCCTCTGTCCCTCCCTACTTTATCCCACTCTTCTATACTTGCATTGTACCATGAGGCGTTCCCCCTCTGTCTTATATGCGACAACCTTTCGACAGCACACTGGGAGAACGCTTCAGAACAAAAAGAGTTCAGCAGGTCTCCGTTTTCACAGGATTGAGTATTGGGTACAGCAGGAGAAACTCACTCCTAAATTGAAGTAGGCTATGTATTGTGCGCGTCACGGGTATAATCTAACCTGTTAGGTTCACTACCGTACCCTTTTATTTCTGCCTATTTTTGTCGGGGTATTTATCCCGTCAAAATCGCAGAGAATCTTTGATTTTGAGAACATAACTTCGTGAGTTGGGGCTACAACGCCAAAACTCTTCTTGACAGGGTAAATTTTAGAG
>JAPLCR010000229.1 GCA_026392135.1 Armatimonadota bacterium | reverse complement strand
TGGGCGAAGGGGAACTAAGGCGACCAGTTTACCGGGTTTCTCCTCTGCTTTGGGTTCCAAAAAGCGAAATGTCCGCTCTACAGACCTTTCAGACAGGCTCCCTCGCCCAGAATTGGGAGAGGGATGTCCGTTAGGACAGGGTGAGGGCTAGTTCAGATCCTCTGCGTAAGGTGAGTTATATTCTCAAAATGCCTCTATCGCTCGCCACGCCGAGTAGACACACGCCTCTGATATGCCCCCACACAACTCAAGACAAGAAATGCAGTGATAGAAAGAAGAAGCGTGTATCGCCAAGCCTCCTCGTTTCTACCTGCCTGAACGGAGGCGTATAGGGCAAGCGGGAGAGTCTGTGTACGTGATGGGATGGAACCCGCTACCATCAGAGTCGCTCCAAACTCCCCCAACGCCCGCGCAAAAGCCAACGCAAGCCCCGCGAATACCCCGCGATACGCCATAGGCACGATAACCCAGATGAGAAGCTCTCTCTCACCCGCGCCCAGCGTACGCCCCGCCTCCAGCAACTCCGGCTCGACAGCGGCGAAAGCGGCAGAAGCAGTACGAATAAAGAGAGGCAGTGCCATCACCGCGGCGGCTAGCGCGGCTCCTTGCCACGTAAAAACAAGATGTAACCCTCTCTCATTGACCCACTGCCCTAGTGCCGTACCCTGCCCAAAGACCATGAGTAGGTAGAAGCCAACGACGGTAGGAGGTAGCACGAGGGGGAGTGCCAGCAGAGTCTCTAAGAGAGTCTTGCCAGGGAACGGACGACCGTGCGCCAGCCACCAACTCACCAGAATACCCACAGGCAAAACCAGCAGAGTTGCAAACCCTGCAACCTGAAGCGATAACCAGAGAGGAGACCAGTCTGTTGATCCCGCCTCCATGAGAGGGGCTTCCTGTTTTTGCGAGGGGAAGGGGGAGGTAAAGCCGTAACGGGCTAAAATCGCCTGTGCGGTTGGGCTTTTGAGGAATACGGTGAAGCTTCGGGCAACAAGGACATTCTGTGCCCCCTTCACAACGGCGACCGGATAGACGATAAGGGCGTGGTCTCTACCGGGAAGAGCTTGCTGAACGACGCGTACACGTGACTTTTCCAGCTGGGCATCCGTAGAGAAGACGACTCCCGCACCCGCGTCTCCGTTCAAGACGTAGGCAAGGGTCTGCCGTACACTCTCACCAAATACCACTTTAGGTTGAATAGCCGTCCACAGTCCACGTTTTATAAGGGTCTCTTTAGCGTATCTTCCAGAGGGCACGGATTCGGGGCTAGAGAGAGCAATATGCTCTAGAGTGGGGTGTAGCAGGTCGCCCCACTGTTTAAGGGGACTTTGGAGAGGCGCGATGAGAACAAGGTGGTTTCCTGCAAAATCAGCACGTGTGTTCGCTTCAATACGCCCTTTTTTATGCAGAGCGTCCATCTCCTTCGGGGAGGCAGAGGCGAAAACATCCACCGGTGCGCCCTGCTCTATCTGCTGTTGGAGGGATCCAGACGCGGCAAAGTTGAAACGTACAACGGTCTGAGGATGTTGCTTCGTATAGGCGGGTCCGATTTCGTTGAAAGCATTGGCGAGGGAAGTTGCCGCCGAGACCAGTATCTCATCAGCGCGGCTATGGCAAGGAGATAGCACTAGGAGGGCGATAATGAGGGTGCAGAGAGCGGGTTTATTCATAGTTATGCCTATTTTACCTCACCCTGAGCCTCATATTCGAGAGATGTAGCTTTCGCCCCCATATTGGCAAGGGGTGCTTGCGTCTTTGATATAGACCCTGTCCCGCTCACACCCCAGCATCTTTAAGCTCACCTGCCCCACCCACTCTAATGCGATACGCGCCTCTTCGCTCGTCGCTGAGGGGGTAGCAGACTCCGCGCTGAGGCTGAGTTCTGCACGCCGCAAACCCTCCAGAAACTCCTCCGTGCGAAGTGTGCAGTCGTAGCATCCCGGGCACTTCCAAAGTGTCCCCGTTTTCCATATCTCTATCCCCCCCGAAGCAACAAGAGCGCGGTAAACAGGGCTTCCAATCTTCGCTTCCGCATAAATCTCATACTCACGGTGCTGTTTCGCGCTACGCCAGCGTATAACGAAGGCTTTCATACTCTAAACTCCACTTTTTAAGAACTTTCAGGCAAAATTTTACCTAAAATAAGCATACCCGCTTTACAACAATTCAGCACAGTTGCGAAAAGAGAGCCTTTTCGGTATAATCACTTTCAAGCCACAGCCCACTGCATGAAAGCGAGCCGAAACCTCTTGCCTCTCCTCGAAGTGAACAGTTTGCAGACCGAATTTAAGACACAAGGCGGTCTCGTTCGGGCGGTACGCGGAGTATCCTTCTCTGTGGAGAGAGGAGAGACCGTCGGGGTCGTTGGGGAATCAGGAAGCGGTAAAAGCGTTACTGCACTCTCCTTAATGCGCCTCATTCCCACGCCTCCCGGCTACATAAAAGCAGGCTCTATTCTGTTAGAGGGGCAGGATCTGCTCTCCCTATCCCCCCGCGAGATGCAGAAAGTACGCGGTAGTCAGATAGCAATGGTCTTTCAAGACCCCTTCACCTCCCTAAACCCCACCATGAAGTTAGGGGAGCAGGTCGCAGAAGCAATTCGTCTTCACAACAGCCTCAGCAAAGCGGAGGTGACAGAGCGGGTTATCAATCTTTTTGAGGCGGTGCGCCTGCCAAGCCCAGAAATTCGGTACCATCAGTACCCCCATGAGATTTCGGGGGGGCAACGCCAGCGTGTGATGATTGGGATTGCCTTCGCCTGCAATCCCAAACTTCTTATTGCCGACGAACCGACCACCGCCCTCGATGTCACGGTGCAGGCGCAGGTGCTTTCCCTGATGAAACGCCTGCAAACAGAGCATAACACAGGAACTCTCCTCATTACGCACGATTTAGGGGTGGTTGCTGAGGTATGCGATAGAGTACTCGTGATGTACGCGGGGCAGGTGGTGGAGAGTGGAACCGTTCAGCAGATTTTTCAAGCCCCCAAACACCCCTACACACAGGGGCTTCTCGCCTCTCTTCCACAAATTCAAGCAGATAGCCGTCAGCGGCTCGTCAGTATTCCCGGACAACCGCCCGACCTTGCCCACCTCCCGAAAGGGTGCGCCTTCTACGAGCGGTGTCCCAAGCGAATACTGGATATCTGTTCGCAAAAAGAGCCAGAGGGAACCACTTTTGATACGGGGCAGACGGTACGCTGTTTTCTGCACGGCAGCTAAGCACCCCTGAATGAGGAAAAATGACTGCTCTATTAAAAGTAAAAGGACTCAAAAAGCACTTTCGCGTTGTTCGGCAGAACGGCTTTCGCGCTATCCGCGAGACAGTTCATGCCGTAGATGGCGTGGATTTGGAGATTGGGATGGGCGAAACGCTAGGAGTTGTTGGGGAGAGCGGGTGCGGTAAAAGTACCGTCGGCAGAACAATACTACGCCTCCTAGAACCGACGGAGGGAACCGTTCTCTGGCAAGGTGAACGTCTGGACACTCTGCGCGGGGAAGCTTTGCGCCACATCCGCCGTGATATTGGCATCGTGTTTCAAGACCCCTTCGCCGCCCTAGACCCCCGAATGCTGGTGGGCGACATTATCACAGAGCCCCTCAAAGCGCACAAAATGGTGACATCGCGAACGGAGCGGCAAGAGAAGGCGCGGGAACTACTGACAACAGTGGGGCTACGCCCTGAGTTCGCCTCCCGCTACCCCCACGAGTTCTCCGGCGGGCAGAGGCAACGCATCGGTATAGCCCGCGCGATCTCGACGAATCCCAAACTGCTTGTTTTAGATGAGCCTATCTCTGCGCTAGACATCAGCATCCGCGCACAGATACTCAACCTCCTTGAAGACCTGCAAACCGAACGCGGTATCTCCTACCTCTTTATCGCGCACGACCTCTCCGTAGTGCGCCACATCTGCCACCGTGTCGCTGTGATGTATCTCGGCGTTATCGTAGAGCAGGCAAGTTCCGACACCCTCTTCGGCTCCCCGCTCCATCCCTACACACAAGCCCTTCTCTCAGCAGTTCCTGTTGCCGACCCCGTCATCCGAAAAGAGCGGGTACTACTAGAAGGTGATGTGCCCAGCCCCGTACACATTCCGTCGGGGTGCCGCTTCCGAACTCGCTGTCCCCTCGCACAAGAGCGTTGTGCCCAAGAGACCCCGCTGCTGCGTGAACTGGATTCAGAACACTGGGTTGCCTGCCATTTCGCAGAGAAGTAGTTGGTTGTTTCACCGTAATGACTTAGGCTCACTGGGGTATGTATGGCTTCTGTACCTAAAAATATGTATCGCAATACAGAACTGCTTATAGGTCAAGCCTTTCTCCCGAATCGGGAGAAAATATGTATCGCAATACAGAACTGCTTATAGGTCAAGCCTTTCTCCCGAATCGGGAGAAAGGTGTCCGCAGGACGGAATGAGGGACGGTACAGGTAAGCCTCCCATATCTCAAACCCTCCCAATACATACCCCAGTGAGCGAAGGGTAGGGTGAGGGCGGAGTAGTTGGTTCTTCCGCCATAACATTGCTGAAAACAGGCTTTGAATTGCAGGAAAATGCCCTTGGGGTGGGCTATTTAGAGGAGAAAAACGATGCCGTCAGAAAAAGAAACGGGGCTTGCCGCCCTTCAAAAAGGCGATTTTGTGAACGCCGTACCCGCACTGGAGAGCGCGATACTGTCTGACCCAAACGATTTCGACGCGCACCTCTACCTAGGCGCGGCGTATAGCCAGACGGAGCGACACACGGAGGCGGTGGAGACTCTGACCAAAGCGGTCTATCTGCAACCCATGAACGCGCAGGTACGCTACAATCTTGCCGTAGCGTTTGAACGCGCAGGGTGGAACGAGCAGGCAGTCGAAGTTCTAAAACAGGTACTCGAAATTCAGCCCAACTACGCGCAAGCACAACAGGCTCTCACGCGCCTACAGCCCTCTGCACCCCTCCTGCCGCCCATGCCCATCCCGCAAGCAACACCCGCCTATGCGCCGCCTCTCGCGCAAACATTTCAAGGAGTAGGGCAGGGTGCGCCTCTGAACCCTCCGCCCTACTCTCAGCAACCTACACACGCCCCCCAACAGATGCACCCGCTTCCTCCCTCCGAAGCCTTTGTGGTTAAAAGCCCAAGTATTGTCGGCGGAATACTGGCTCTACTGGGCATATCTATCGCAACAGGGCTGGCTCTCGGCTTTATAATGATGGGGATGGGCTGGAGAATTCCATTTCTTGGGCTTATTACAGGCTGGACTACAGGCAAAGCCACCCGATTCTTTACCGGCGGTTCTACTGCCGCGGGCGGCGTGATTGCCGCTCTTTTCGCTCTACTCGCCTGCGGCACGTTCCTGCTGGTTATCTACCTGAGCGGATACATTCCCTCCTCCTCGTTCGCCATCTCCTGCATTTTCGCGGTGTACTGGGCATACAACATCGCAGACGATTAGGTCGCTCCCAGCCTGTCTGGGTTCAGCCCCGCTATCTCCGGCAGAACAAAAATCCCGTCCTTGCGAATCAGAACGCCGTCAAAGTAGATCTCACCGCCGCCATACTCAGGACGCTGTATGCAGACCATATCCCAGTGAATCTGAGAGCGGTTGCCGTTGTCCGCCTCCTCATACGCCTGACCGGGCGTGAGATGAAAACTACCCGCGATTTTCTCATCGAAGAGGATATCCTTCATCGGCTTGAGAATATAGGGATTGAAAGCGAGCGACCACTCGCCGATATACCGCGCCCCCTCGTCCGCATCCAGAATCTCGTTCAGTTTCGCGGTGTCTCCTGCCGCTGTCGCCTCCACAACCTTGCCATCTTTGAACACAAGACGAATGTTGTTGAAGACAGTTCCCCGATAGAGCGTCTCGCAGTTATACTGAATGACCCCGTTCACGCTATCTCGAATCGGGCAGGTGAATATCTCACCGTCCGGTACGTTCGCTTCACCGCTGCAAGGAATCGTCGCGATTCCCTTTTTGCTGAACGTCAAATCCGTTCCCGCGCCCGTGATGTGAACTCTGTCCGTCTTGTCCATCAGTGCTTGTAGCGGCTTCATAGCCTCTGCCATCTTACCATAGTCCACCCCTACGCAGACGCGGAAATAGAAGTCCTCAAAAGCCTCCGTACTCATCCCCGCCGCCTGCGCCATGCTAGGGCTGGGCCACCGCAAAACCACCCACTGTGTTTTAGGAACACGCACCTCGCTATGCACTCTATGCCACCAGTGCTTTTCGTAGAGCTTCATCTTTTCGGTTGGAACGTCGCTGAGTTCGCTGATGTTGCTGTTGCCGCGTAGCCCAATGTAGTACTGCACCGACTCCATCCGCTGACGCTCAATGCCTCCGATGGTCTTCATCTGCTCTTCGGTGGCGTGGCGCAACAGGGCGCGTTGGACGGGCATCTGGTAGGTACTAACGAGAGGCAGTCCGCCCGCCTCTGCGACGGCACGAATCAGCTCTCCGGTGAAGTCTGTGGGGATGTCAAACGCTTCAATGAGGACTTTACCGCCCTCTTTAATTCCAAGGCTGTGGCGTACAAGGAGTTCGGCAAGTTGGGTGTAGCGTGGGTCTTTCATGGTGAAATAGGAGCCTTTCAGCGAAAATATACCGCTCCTATTCCCTACTGCTACCAGAAAATCCTCTCTCTATCTTGAGGTATCCAGCCGCTTACCGACAACAGCATACTCCTGCTGCTGCACCCACTCGCGATTCTTATGCGCCAACCGTAAGCGTCGTAGCTCTGTGGCAACATCTGCCATGGCACTCTGTAGTGTTTCATCACACTGAGTAAGCATCTGGTGCGTCTCGTAAGCGAAGAGGCGAACCTCCTCGTGCCGCTGTACAAAAGAAGGCTCTATCTGTCTGCACTGCTCCATTATGGAAGGCAGCAACGCAGTCGCACGCCCTACTATATCAAAGTCATTACGCTCTAAGGCAGAGGTAATCTCCTCCGCAAGTTGACGCAGGCGAAGCAGAGGACGACAGTGCGGGTCAGTGTGCAAAATATCTGATTTGGGGGGCATTATAGGCGTGTTTGCCACTCTATGGCACCTTTTCTAGGCTCCCTTGCCTGTAAAGGGGCTACTCAGCCCCCCCGATGGGCTACTAGAGATTGTGGTGAGGCGGTCTACCTCTTCCCACGAGGTCTTCAGTTCGCCCAGTAGACCAATCGTCTCATGGATACCTTTCGGGTTATCCTCAAAGTTAGCGTCTACTAGGCGGTCTAACAGATACATATAGATTCGCATAAGGTTCTCCGCAACCTCTCCGCCGCTACCCTTGTTCAGCGAACCCATCAGCTCTCCCACGATTTTTTGCGCTCGAACGAGACACTTATTCTGCTCTTCTAAGTTGCCCGCGTTCATCGCCTCCATACCAAGATAGCAGAAGCGAATTGCACCCTCATAAAGCAGAACAATCAAGCGAGTAGGGCTTGCCGTCTCAATCTGCGTTTGCAAATACTGGTTGCGTGTTCTTACCGCAGTAGGGTTAGGGCGTTGTAGAGCCTCTGGCTGCATTAGGCTCTCTTTAGCCGGCTGTAGGGGCTTAGTAGCGGGCTTAATAAACGCTTTGAACGCCTCGTCTGCTGTATGATTAAAAGGCATATCTGCAAAAGACATGGGCACTTTTCGCTCCTTTCAGGGTTTTTGTAACTACTCACTCTTATTGGAGAGTGCCAGATTCACCTTCTGATACAAGTCCTTCTCCCGAATCGGGAGAGGGATGCCCGAAGGGCAGGGTGAGGGCGGAGTAGTGACGGGTGTTTACTATTTCGATGAGCTGGAGTAAGTTGGAATCGAAGCCAAGCTTGCTATTCCTGCGGAGGAGGCTTTAATTTTAGAGATAGCACCCTCCATTGCTGAGAACTGCCGCCGCAAGGCATCTTCCTTCGCCTTTACCCGTTCATCCAGTGCGGCTGCATCTTTCTGAATACCGTCCAAACTGGCTTGAATCGAGTTGGTGGCTTGTGTTAAAATACCATTAGTCGCATCCGTATCGGCAATCGCTGAGGTCACTACAAACTGCGCTACACCGCTGGTATAGGTAACCGTTCCGAGGCTTCCTGATGTGGCGGCTGTCACCTGTAGCTGTAGCCCGTTTGCCTTTCCTCCCGACTGTATGCCGAGGAGAAACTGCCCCGTTCCTCTTGCCGTCTCTCCATTTATCGTTCCTGATACATCCTTGCCAGAGACAACGATGGCAGTGTTCCCGATACCGGTGGTGTTCCCCGTTCCAGTATCGGCAAAATTAGAGATCACGGAAAATTGGGAGCTACTGCCATACTGACGCGAACTGATTTTCAATTTTCCATTACTATCAACACTTGCAGAGAGAAATTTGCCAACACTCGCATCCCCATTGATAGCAGACACTACGTCGGTAAGGCTACTCCCCGCTCGAATCGTAATCGATTTTCCATTTTCAAAGGGCACTACCGTTCCTGCTCCTAGTAAAGAGCCTCCAAATGTAAGCGTCTCATCCTGCCCAAGGGTTTGCGACTGTGCGGTTCCCGCTGTCGTGCTTGCCTGTTCCGCTGCCTGCGTAATGTTAAGGGCATACCCTGTAGCACCGCTGGGCTTTGTGTTCCCTGTTGCGGATACAAAGTGCACCAAGGAGTTGGATGCGACTCCATCCGAGCGGAAAATACGTGCCACATCTTTGAGGTTCGTAGTAAGCACTTTGCTGAGAACAGAGTCATCAACATTCAAGTGTCCACTCTGGTCAAGGGTAACACCTGCTTGGGAAATCAGGCTGAAGCTACTGCTCAGCCCGTTTACCTGTCCTGTGATTCCGGATGTTAAGCTATCCAGAACATTCTGCGTGGTGACATCGGCGAAGAGTGCGCCCGTCTTGCCCGTGCTTCCATCGTACTGGCTAAAGCCCTGAACCGTATCGACAAGTTTGTTGTACGCCCCAACATACTCGTTTACTTGTGACTTAATGGTGTCGGTATCAGAAGTGATGTTGATAGTCGACTTGGCTCCCCCATCCTTCAAAAGGTTAATAGTCACGCCCGCCACAAGGTCGGTAACCGTGTTGCTTGCCCGTGTTCCAGAGATACCGTCAATCGTGAAAGCGGCATCCGTCCCTTGAGTCAACTCTCGCCCCGTGTCGTAGTTCTGCTGAACAATACCCAGGTTACTTAATACATTATTGCTATCTGTAAACGACTGCGTTCCGCTTATCTCTAGGCGTTGTACAGTTGCGTGCGTGATGGGGTCGGTGACAGATTTTACGTTTGCGCTGACCCCTGAAATGCCTGCCGCATTTATTTTTGAGGCGACTCCTGAGAGAGAATCCACCGAGAGGTCAATCGAAACGCTCTGCCCTGCAATCTGTATGTTTCCCGAAGGTGGCGAGGTAAGCCCTAAAAGAGTTCCTACGCTGGTCGCACTATCGCTAAAGTTGTTGGAGGCGGCTCCGGTGGTACTGATGGCGTGTTGCAGGCTGCTCCCGCTTCCAAATATCCCCAGCGTACTACTGAGAAAGGTTCCGCTCCCCGAATCTGCGAGACTGATTTTCCCCTGTGCCCCTGAGTTGTTGCTTCCCAAGGTCAAAATAAAGGTGGTAGAGTCGGGAGAGATAATAGAAGCCGTTACACCTGTCTGCGCCGCATTGATACTGCTCGCAAGCGATTGGAGGCTATCCGTGTCGCGCACCTGAAGAGTCTTCCCATTAACAACAATCTGTCCATTGTATCCTAAAGGGTCGGTCTGACTGGTAAAGGTTTTGGTGCCTATCTTCTGTGTTGCGGCAAGGGTATTCACAACAAGGTCGTGCTGCCCAATCTGCGCCCCTGCATTCGCGGTAACAGTCACGTTATCCTTGAGGGAGCTGTCCGCTTTGACTATCTCGAAGGAGCGTAGGCGGTTGAGCGCGATGCCAGCAGTTTGAAAGGCAAGAAGCTGCGCCGACACGGTTTTGTAAGCCGCGCTCTTGTCTAGCAGAGACTTCTGCTGTTTTTGAAGCTGCTGAGCGGGCTGCTTTTCAATAGTAAGCAGTTTCTGAATAATGGATTCGGTATCTATCCCACTGGCTAAACCGGAGAAATTGATTCCACTTGTTCCCATAGCGCTAACCTTCCCCTCATAACATCCTGACCAAAAGACATTCCAAAGCTATTTTCGGTCTTTGGTAGGAGAAACTCTATAGAGAGGATAAGATAATCTGTATAAAATAGGGGCAGGAGTCGATTCTTATGACCCTGAACTGTAAGCCTCCCTCATTGACCCACCCACCCCATCCCAACCCTTACCCCTTCACAAGGGGAAGGGCGAATGCTGAGGGCGGAAGGCTTTCTGGTTTCGCACAAGTTGGCGGAGAGCGGGAGCATTGGAAGTCTCCCCTTTGTGAAGGGGGAGATTTAGAGGGGGTGGATGGGTCAGTGCGATAGGCTTAGCGCACTAACCCGTCCACCCCTCCCCAAAACGGAGAGAGGCGAATGCCGAGGGTGATAAGCCTTCCGCACTCCTCAAAGCCACCCCACCCCAATCTTCTGCCCCTCACCCCAAAGGAAAGCCCCCCGCCCCCTCAATAGCCGCGTCTATCGCGGTCATAAGCCGAATGGTCTCCGAAAGCGCCGCGCAGACCCGCTCGTAGTGCAGGAGGTCGTCGTAGGAGAGAGTTCTGCCCTTCCTGTCCTTGAGCCACTTCGCGCAGACCTGATACCCGCCGACGTGAAACTCCCAAACCTCCGGCGCGACCCCCTCGAAATACTGCGCCTTGTTTATCCAGACTCGCCCCGCCGCCTCCGCGTTCGGCTCTGTGTAGCGTATCGCCTCCACGACGTTCGAACCGCTTTCGGGGTAGGAGGGTAGCGCCCCGCCCGTCGTCTCCTATGTCGAAGGTAGGTAGCGCCGCGCCCGTCGTCTCCATAAGGTGCAACCCTACCAGTTCGCTCCCCAACCCGCAGAGGGCGCGAAACAGCTCCGCGTCGCTCGTCAGGGGGAGGCGCGGGAAGTCTATTTTCAAGAACTCGGCGTAGCGGCTACGGTAGGCGGGGCTGTGGAACACGGCGTACAGATAGGCGAAAACATCCTCCGGCGCGAACGTGGTTATTAGGTCTCCCTTGCCGTCCGGCAGATAGCGCAGGTTCAGGCGACTCGCGAACGCCTCGATAAATGCGGGGGCGAGGTTGGCGCGGCGACCATCGGGCGTATCGGTGGGCGCGTCCTCGTCAAAGAGGTTGGCTTTTGCGCCTGTGGGGTAGAGGTAGAGGGGGAAGACATTCACGCCGCCGCGCCGATACACGTTGGCATCCAATGGGAATCTAGAGGCTGTCACTAAAGACCATTCAGGTTCGTGTACTGCCAGCCCTTGCCGCCCCACACCGATACATAAGTTATCCTTGTTGGCGACGTGGTCAATAAGTTCGCGACGTGGATAGTCCATCGCCACCGTATCTAAG
>JAPLCR010000562.1:8402-11558 GCA_026392135.1 Armatimonadota bacterium | reverse complement strand
ATATTTCATGGGGAACCCACTAACTTCCCCATAGACCCTAAAGTTTAGAAATTCGGTAACTACTCAGCCCTCTCTGGAGTTGAGAGAATGCACTGTCTGTAAGGTACACTCTCCATAAGAGAACCACGTAGGACACTCTTTTGAGAGTTAAGGGGGCGAATGTATCTCGTAATCCAAGAGAGTACAGACCTTAGCAGAGGACACTATGGAAAAGAAGAGATTAGAGGAAAGATTGGATGCGATAAAGGCTTTGGATCACCTTAGAGTTGCAAATTTAAATGAACGTGTTGCCGCGTCAAGTACCGTCTGGTTCGGCTCAATGTGGACAACCTACCTCTTCTTTTTGTATGGGTTTTTGCCGCTGTTTCCCGCGCTCAAGCCGTATCAAGGGCAGTTTCTCTACTGGGGGAGTTGGATTCAACTGTGGGCGTTGCCGCTTTTGATGGTAGGGGGAATTGTGTTAAACCGAGCGACAGAGCGAAGAGCCGCAGAGGACCATGAGACTCTGATGTTGGAGCTAGATGAAATAAAAGCACTGAAAGACGACATGGATGCGTTGAAACAGAGCCTTGATGAGATAAAACAGGTAATTTTAAGAGTGGAATCGCACCTCTCCAAACAATAACTCATGTTATAATGTGAATAGAGGTAAACAAGGCATACCCTCCTCTCAAACACCTGCGTTCACAGATGAAAAAGGCACTACATGAGGTTAGAGCTATTTTTGCTACTGTCCCTCCTTGCCCTTCCCTGCACCCTCTCCGCGCACAGGAGAGACGGTGAGTCCTCTCCACGTCATCCTACCTACCACATAGATACCCGCAACCAGTATCACGTCATTGAGATATTAGAAGCGGAAATCAAATCCGATAACAGAACCCCCTTCTCCGGTAAACCAGTGACGGTAAAATTCGACTGCCCATTAGGGTACGTCAACGCCAACTCAGAAGAGAACCGCAGTTACCAAGATCAAATAGTACACAAAATTGCTATCCAACTGAACGGGATTACCGTGCCTTTTAAGGAGCATCCTACAAAACGGGATACCCTTTTTTGGTGTCTGGATAGAGAGGTTTTGCGTGGGGGTGACCAAGTTGCAGTTCGGTTTACGCCGCCTCTAGGTATGCGTCGGGGGATGACGTTACGGGTAGAACTTGACCTCACCAGAGTCCTCCGTAAACCTGTGGAAAGGGCTGACCCCACTGCGTATGAGCCTCCTATCGCCTTGAGCGAAACCCTCAAAACCGCCTATCAAAAGATCGACTTGAAGGGTAATCGCGTAGATACAAGTAGGCTCAAGGAGTTTCTCGCCGTCAATAACCTCTGGTGGACACCAGAAGAGCCGACTCGTGCGGGTATCGAAAGATTTGCCTATTTTTTTGCAACCCATGCGAAGTACGACTCGTATGCAAATAGTACCGACATCAATCAGATTTTCGAGAACATAAATACCACTGGAGGAAGTTGTAATCCTCTCGCAGAGGCGTACGTGTTTGGGCGGCGTATTGAGGGAGGCATTGCCCGTAAAATTGGAGGCAGGATTGCTGGTAAAGAGGAAGGTCATGCCATTTCTCAAGAGTACGACCCAACTCTGGAAACCTTTGTCACTATTGACCCTGCATCTTTAGCCGCAGTCAATACAAACAAAAGCAAGTCCTCTTTTGAGCAGATAGGGAGAGTGATGGAGCCACGCTTTATCGCTTTTCAAGGAGACTTGCGAAATGCAGTATGCGATGGCATCTCTACTATCTCTGAAGAGGTGTCTACACGCACTCAGTCCTACCTAAACCGTTGCGGAAGCTGGTTCGTGTCGTGCGATGGAAGTTGGATTGCCGACATCTGGCCCCGCTCCATGCCCGGAGGCGTGGTAGAACGCATCAAAACGAACAGCCGCTACTATGTGCGATACGATAAAACTACTATGGAGCGTATCGCCATGCAATAGAAAGAAAGAACATGAATTTTGTTGTCGCCTTGTTGGCTTTGAGCCTTTTTCGGGCAGGAGATACGCCCAAGTTATCGGAAACCTCTTCCGAAAGAGTAGACAGTGTTGTTAAGCAGGCGATGGCAAAGCACCATATCCCCGGTCTCTCTATAGCGGTAGTTCGTGACGGCAAAATCGCGATGACGAAAGGATACGGGTTTGCAAACCTCGAATCCATGCGCCGCGCCTCCCCTGAATCTATCTACCAACTCGCCTCCGTCTCCAAGCAGTTCACCGCAACAGCCGTGATGAAACTGGTGGAATCTGGCAAAGTCAGCCTCGACGAACCCATTCATACCTACCTCAAAGATACACCTGAAGCGTGGAATAGAGTAACGGTACGACATCTTCTAACTCACACCTCTGGTATTAAAAGCTATACGGAAATCCCCAACTTCTTCTCGAACGGCAACCAACGCAAAGACTACGCACACAAAGAGATTATTGACCTCGTTCGTAACTCTCCTCTCGACTTTGAACCCGGAACGCAGTGGCGCTACAACAATACGGGCTTCTACCTGCTGGGAATGCTCATTGAAGAGGTGTCTGGTCAATCCTATGAACAGTTCCTCACGCAGTGGATATTCAAGCCTTTAGGAATGTCGCATACCCGTCTGAATAACCGTGCCCACGTTATTCCTGAGCGTGTAGTGGGTTATTCGTGGGGTGGAAAGGACTGGGCAAATGCTGAGTTCGTTAGCCCTACCCAACCGTTTTCAGCAGGTGCGCTGACCTCCAATGTTCTGGATATGGCAAAGTGGGATGCCGCACTCTACACCAACAAAATACTAAAAAAAGAGAGCCTGCAACAGATGTGGACACAGGTGGTTTTGAAGAGCGGTGAGAAAGCAGATTACGGGTTTGGGTGGGCGATTACCGAGATAAACAAGCACCGTGATATCCAGCATGGCGGCGGAATTGACGGCTTCTCAACACAAATTAGCCGCTTTTTAGACGACAAGTTGACTGTTATCGTCCTCACGAACTCCGATGGTGGGCGAGCGGAAAAGATCGCGAATGAGGTTGCCGCACTCTACGTGCCTACCCTCAAGGTCACGGTATCCACCCCAAAAGCCATCGTAGACGATAATATCGAACGCACGAAACTTTTCAAAGAGATCCTACTGGAAGCAGCACAGGGTAGGGCAAACGCCGACCTATTTGTGCCTGCT
>JAPLCR010000562.1:0-8362 GCA_026392135.1 Armatimonadota bacterium | reverse complement strand
AGCCATT
The DNA here is from genome assembly GCA_026392135.1 of Armatimonadota bacterium. Lineage (GTDB taxonomy): Bacteria > Armatimonadota > Chthonomonadetes > Chthonomonadales > Chthonomonadaceae > CAIJLM01. The sequence goes on along the minus strand of JAPLCR010000562.1, from coordinate 8,355 downwards.
GTCCCGCGCATTCAAGAGGGAAAGCAGATGTTCGCCTCCTTTGGGGAGATGAAGGCGTTTGTCCTTACAGAAAAAAGAGAAAAGGACGGCACGACTCTCTTGCGCTACCATGTAACATACTCTAGCGCGAAGGTGAACGTTACCTATGTGGTGAATAAGGAGGGTAAAATAGTGGGCTTGAACCTACAGCCCGGAGAGTGACCCTCACACCTATGCCCGCTGAATTTGACCCAGATGACCGTTCGCGTATCGTGAAGCTCTACCACGCTCTAAAGCAGGGCGACAACCTCACCCAACGTGCTATGGACAGCCTCGTTTCCGAATGGGAGGCGCGTGTTCAGCCAAACACGAAGGAGAGAAGCGAAAACTTCGCAGTGGTATCACCTAATGGAACGACCACAGGCATAGTGGCTCCTCGTTGGGTGTTTCACCTGTTTGGGCTTCGGCACAGAGCGACGGAGATAGCTCTCAGAACCGAGACGGGGCTAATAGTTCTCCAGAGGCGTTCGCCTACGGTTCAGGACTGGCCCAACGCACCCGATATGGCAGTGGCAGGACATATCCCGCAGAACCCCGATGGATCCGATATGACCTTTCTGGAAGGCGCATGGAAGGAGATGGAGGAGGAGATTGGTCTCTCCTTTGAGGAGGCGAAGACGAGCCTTGTGGAAGAGGAGTTAACTCCTGTGGGCTTACCGTACCTAAGCCTCGATGTGGTAATAGAACGAACTCCCCCTTTCTTCAATACTGAAGTGCGTCAGATATTTGCGGCTACCTTGACCGCGCAGGGGCTTTCGCGCCTTCGCTTTCCAGACAATGAGGTTTCAGGGCTTCTACTGGTGAGCTGGGAGACGGCTTGGAGCCTTCTGGGGAGCGCGGACATTGCAAGCGGGATGCGCTACTCCTTACCGCGCTATCTCGACTGGTTAGCGCAGACGGGGCAACTATTGGAGTAGCCAGTGCCGTTATCCCCGAAAGCACGCAGAGGTCTTGTAGATGCCATTTCGCTTCTCTCCTAAAGAACATTTCGCCCTCCTATCCGCCCTCCTCAAGTGGTCGGCACTTGGTGCGTGGGTTGGCTTACTCTCCGGATCTGCTTCGGCACTCTTTCTACACTCCCTCACTTTTGCTACTCACCTCCAAGAAACACACCTCGCGCTTTTATGGGGTTTACCTATTGCAGGCATAGGAATCGGGCTGATATACGCGCACTACGGTAAGTCGGTGGAGGCAGGAAATAGTCTCGTTCTGGAGACGGTTCACAACCCCAATGCCGCCATTCCCTTTCGCATGGCTCCTCTTGTGCTAATAAGCACAGTGATTACGCACCTCTTTGGGGGTTCGGCAGGGCGTGAGGGAACGGCGGTACAGATGGGAGGAACACTCGCGAATCTGGCGACCTCTCCTCTCCGTCTCTCACCACACGACCACCGTATCCTCATCATGAGTGGTATCAGTGCGGGCTTCGGCTCGGTGTTCGGCACTCCTATAGCGGGGGCAATCTTCGGGATGGAAGTCCTTACGGTGGGTCGCATGAGCTATGAGGCACTGATACCCTGCTTCATTGCAAGTGTTGTAGGCGATACTGTATGCCGTGCTTGGGGAGTGGGGCATACGCTCTACTCTGTTACATCTATACCGCACCCTACCCCCTGGGTGTGGACGCTTATTGCCATATCGGGTGCTCTGTTTGCGGGGGCAAGTTTTCTTTTTGGTGAGGTATCCCACGCAGTAAGCCACTACGCGAAAGTAGGCATAAAGCTCTCTTGGCTCCGCCCCTTCGTAGGCGGTATCGTGATTATCGCACTTGCCTATCTCACGCAGACACGTGCCTATCTGGGTCTGAGCCTTCCGCTTATCGCGCAGTCTTTCACACAAGAAGGGGTTTTCTGGGGTGCGTTCGCACTCAAAATCCTCTTTACCGCTATAACGCTGGGGACGGGCTTCAAAGGCGGAGAGGTCACACCGCTTTTTTGCATCGGTGCAACCCTGGGCGCGGCTTTTGCGAAAGCCACAGGACAGCCTGTCGCCTTTTTTGCGGCACTCGGATTTGTCGCCGTCTTTGCCGGCTCTGCGAACACTCCGCTCGCCTGTGCAGTAATGGGGATTGAACTCTTCGGTACTGGAATGGCAGTCCCTCTCACTGCTGTCTGTATCCTTAGTTACACCCTCTCTGGGCACAGAGGCATCTACCTCTCACAGCGTGTCCATACACCAAAAGCTCACTCTATTCTGATACCGCATGGTCTACCTCTCAAGAGGGCGCGGGCAGGAGAGATGGAGGTCACTCCACCACGTTTTTTTTGGCACAGATCTGCTCCTCGCCCCCCAGAAGAGCAGGCACGCAACGATTCAGACCCGCCTTAACCCACACTCCCCTATCTAAAAACCGTAGATAAGCAGATACACGTATTCTTATCACTGGCAAAAAGCAGGATTATCCTGTACACTCTAATCACAATTTCGTCCAAAATACCGTGAAAAGACCTGTCCAAAACGAACAGAAAAGAGGGAATGCCGCGAATCTTCCCTCTACTGTGTTCGAGTACAAGGAGTGTTCTCTTATGTCTGTTACCTCATTTTTAAAATGGGCTTGCCCCCTGTACCTCCTTGTAGGAGCGTGCCTACTTCCCTTAACGCTAGTGGGTTGCTCTGTTGGAGGAGGCTCAAGTAACGCCGCAGCTAACAACCCTGCCGTTACCAGCCGCACAGCGGTTAGTAGTTTCACCCTCACAAATGGAAGTATCTCGCGCCTGACCCTCAATATCTTCTCTAATAACACCCTCACAGGCTCCGTTATCTTGGATGAAGCAGGTACCCGTGCCGAAATTACTATCCTCCTCAAGGGAACCTACGACTCCGCCAGCAACTTTACCGCTTCAGGACAGGGTATCGTGAATGGTACTCAAACAACTATCACAATAACGGGGAAACTGCCCCCCGCAAACAACAATACTGGCGGCTCGGCGGTACTAAACGTCAACGGCAAAAAATTTAACGGAACGTTTAATGCGCCTCCTGTTCAAAACGTATTTAGCCTCGACTTCTCGAACATTGCCGGAACGCCCAACGCAAATACCAGCACTGGTACACTAAGCAATGTGAGTACGCTCTTGAGTGCGGAAAACCCAGGACGACGCTTCGACTCAGAAGCGAAACTGACCTCTACCAACAGCAGCCGCGTAGTCAATGTGATACTGCGTTCGGCAGACCCAGGCTTGATTGCCACAGGGAGCGTCTTTCCTATCTCCTTTACAACTCAGCCTGCACCATTCACAACCACTATTGTCTATGGTGAAGAGGGCAGTTTCACAACTGGTTTTGTACGTTCCTGGGTAGCGCGTAGCGGGACGCTGATTATTGATAATATCGCTAGCGACGGCACAATGGCGTATCGCCTAATCAACGCACGTATGACCCCCTTCACAGAAGTGGCGGGCAATCCAGCAAAGGGCAGTTTCACCATAAACTATAGTGGTCATACGAATATCAATAACGGAAACACAGGCGGTGGAGGAGGCGGTGGAGGAGCCCAAAGTGCGTTTACGGGCAAGGTGTTAGTGAGTAGCTTCAACCTCAACAACTCGCAAAAAGGTACTCTCAACCTGAATGTGCAGGGCGATGGAGGTATTACCGGAACACTACGTTTCGATACGGATGCGACTCGCGCCGTTGTGACCGCCTCTCTGCGCGGTTCAACGACGACAGGGATTAGCGGAGCCTTCACCGTAAATGGAACGATAACGATAAACGGTCAAGAGTTAGTAGTTGCACTGACAGGAACGATAGCTACATCCGGTACGGGTGGCAGCTTCACCGCTGTATTTGGTAACAAATCGTTTACGGGAACCTTCTCCGCGCCTATAAATGTGCCAACGCTGGAACAAGCCCTCTTCACAAACGTAAACGGGGTTAATGGAACCACAACGACCATTACTTTCGACGACTTCAATACGGTTCTGAACCTACAGGCAAATCCCGGAGAGGTGCTGCAAGGAGATGCACGCCCTCTCTTGAATAGCCAGTCCCGCGCCATCTCCCTCTATATACAGTCGGCGGCATCGGGCAAAATCGTACCGGGTGCAGTCTTCCCTATCCTCTATAGCAGAGACCCTAGCCTCCTTGTAACGCAGGTTATCTACGGTGAAAATGGAAACTCTTCCAGCGGGTTTTCCAGAATGTGGGTGGCTCGTTCTGGTACACTGGTCATAGACTCCATTAACGGAAGCGTGATAACGGCACGGCTCATCAACTGTCTCATGTCGCCGCTCTCGGAAGTAGCAGGCAATCAGGCACAGGGAACCTTCACCCTCGACTTCTTAGGGCGTACCACACCACCGCGCTAAAGACAAACCTACACTTTGAAGGCAAGTGACCCCCGAAGCGGAGAGGGGAAAGTAGTGGCAACACCGCAGAGTACCACTACTCCGTTTCGGGAACAAGTAAGGACAATTCAAGCGTAGTAAGCTCTTGACAGTAGATATTTCCAAGAAAAAAGTGGGTAGTTTGTCTGCAATTTGAAATCTAGCCCCCCGATACTGTATAATAGAAGATATAGAAGCAACCTTGCAGGAAAGGAACCCCGTCCGATGCGCGTTCTAACCCAGATACGCCCTATACCCCATAGCCGAGAGTGGAGTGTCTCCTGTGCAACTACCATTGAGATTATACAGGCGACGTTGGGGAGTTTGCGCGTTCGCTAATTTCACTCCCCGCCGCCGCCGACCTATGCCGCAAACGTCTGAGACCTCCTAGCGTCTCTTGGCGTAGCGGTTTTTTTGCGCCTATTCCCTGCGGCTACTCAGCCCTCGCCCTGCCCACATCGGGTATCCTGCTCTCGGTCAGGGAGAAGGACTTGCCTGCACGGTGATTTTGCTGTTGCCCAAGAGAGAGACCAAAGTAGTTGCGTCCCTTTCACCAATACCCGTTTTCAACGAGAATTTAAGGATACGAAGAGCCATGTCCGATGAGACAGTCCAGAGCGACTATCGAAAAACACTGAATATCACCCTAAGCGATAAAGACCCCGGCGCGTTCCCGCAACGCGGAAGCCTTCCCACCAAAGAGCCGGAGCGTCAACAGCGTTGGGAAGCCACCGACCTCTACCACAAGAGCCTCGATAAGCCCGCTCCAAAGGGCAAGTTCATCCTGCACGATGGACCGCCCTACTCCAACGGGAACATACATCTTGGTCACGCCCTCAACAAAATCGCGAAGGATGTTATTGTCCGCTACCGCAGTATGCAGGGCTACCACGCGCCCTACGTGCCGGGCTGGGACAATCACGGTATGCCCATCGAGAATGCGGTCTCCAAAGCGTTCCGTGAAAAGAAGCAGACCCCTGACCGCGTTACGCTTCGCCGCGCCTGCCGCGAGTACGCGCAGGGCTGGATAGACACGCAACGCGAACAGTTCAAGCGGCTTGGAATACGCGGGGACTGGGAGAACCCCTACCTCACCATGAGTTATCGCTTCGAGGCGAAAATCGTGGAGGTGTTCGGGGAGCTTGCCGAGCAAGGCTACGTCTATCGCGGGCTGAGACCGGTACTCTGGTGCGCCACCTGTGAAACCGCCCTCGCGGATGCCGAAGTGGAGTACGAGAGCCACACCTCCAACTCTATCTATGTGCGCTTTCCGCTCAAAGCAGACCCTAACGCCGTGTTCGAGGGACAGGCTTCCGCCTACGCCGTTATCTGGACGACGACCCCCTGGACCATCCCCGCGAACCTTGCGGTAGCGGTGCATCCAGAGGCGGAGTACGGCGTGGTAGAGGTGGAGCGCGAGCAAGACACCGCACGCTATCTCGTGGCACTACCGCTACTGGAAGCCACCATGAAAGCCGTCTCCGCAGTCGAATACAACGTCGTAAAAACGCTCAAGGGGAGCGAACTGGAGGGCTTGGTCTTCCAACATCCGCTTTTCGAGCGCGATTCACCCGTTGTTTTCGCCGACTACGTGATGATGGACACGGGTACAGGTATTGTTCACACCGCGCCCGGACACGGTAAAGAGGACTTCGAGACGGGTATCAAATACGGAATGGAGGCGCTGAACCCAGTAGATGCAGCAGGACGCTATACCGAAAAAGCAGGCTCTTACGGCGATGTGGAGTTCTTGGGCTTGCGCGTCACCTCATCGGGACACGCGAAAGGCGACAGTCCCGCGAACGTCGCGCTACTGAAAGCGTTGGGCGATTCGGGGAACCTCCTCAGCGCGTCGAAGTACGAACACTCGTATCCGCACTGCTGGCGATGTCATAGTCCGCTTATCTTCCGCGCCACTGTGCAGTGGTTTATGAACATAGACCACGACGGCTTCCGCGAGAGAGCTTTGAAAGCCATCGAAACGGTGACGTGGTACCCCAAAGAGAGTATCAACCGCATCACCTATATGGTGGGGAACCGCCCGGACTGGTGCGTGAGCCGTCAACGTTCGTGGGGCGTGGGAATACCCGCCTTCTACTGCAACTCTTGCGGTGAAGCGATACTCGCGAAAGAGAGTGTCGGCGCGGTGGTGGCTCTGGTGGAGCGAGAGGGTTCCGATGCGTGGTACGCCCACTCCGCCGAGGAGATACTGCCCGAAGGCTACGTATGCCCCTCCTGCGGCGCAGACAAAACACAACTGCGAAAAGAGACCGACGTGCTGGATGTCTGGTTCGATTCGGGGTCTACCAACCGCGCCGTGCTGGAAGATAACGTGACCTGGCCCGACCTAGAGTCTCCCGCCGATGTCTACCTAGAGGGCGGCGACCAACATCGCGGCTGGTTCAACTCCTCGCTGATGATAAGCGTCGCGACGCGGGGACGCGCTCCCTATCGCGAGGTCATCACGAACGGCTGGACGCTGGACGAGCAGGGACGCGCCATGCACAAGAGCCTCGGTAACACGGTCAGCCCGCTGGACGTTATCAAAAATTCGGGCGCGGACGTTCTGCGCTGGTGGGTCGCCTCGACGAACTTCATGGAGGACGTGGGGTGCGGCGACAACTCGCTGTATCGCCGTATCCGAAACACCTTCCGCTTCCTGCTAAACAACCTGTACGACTTCACTCCTGCGACGGACGCGGTTCCCGAATCGGAGATGCTGGAACTAGATAGGTGGATGCTTACGCAGCTGCGCCTCCTGACTCAGAACGTGACCGCCGCTTACAATGTCTACGAGTTCCATAAGGTCTACGTGGCGGTGCATACCTTCTGCGCGGTGGAACTCTCTGCGTTCTACCTCGATGTTATCAAGGATAGGCTCTACGCCTCGAAAGCCGACTCGCGGGAACGTCGCTCCGCGCAGACTCTCCTGCACACGCTTACCGATACGTTGGCGCGTCTGCTCGCCCCCATCCTCGTACATACCGCGGATGAGGCGTGGGACTACCTGAAAACGGAGGGCAAGGCGGAGAGCGTTCACCTCACGGACTTCCCGGTTGCGGAGACATTGGACGACGCGCTTCTTTCGCGGTGGGAGGGCTTTTTAGCGGTTCGAGAAGTGGTGAAGAAGACGCTAGAGGAGGCGCGGCAGTCGGGACAGATAGGGAAGCCGCTGGAGTCGTGCGTGGAGATAACCGCGCCCGCCGAGCAGTACGCCCTGCTGACTTCGTTCGGAGAGGAGTTGCCCGCTCTGCTACTGGTCTCGCAGGTCGTTCTGCATGAGAGCGAGGCGGGGCTTCAAGCGACGGCGCGTCCCGCCGATGGCGTGAAGTGCGCTCGTTGCTGGCTGGTTCGCACGGATACCGGGGCGAACCCAGAACATCCGCAGTTGTGCAAGCGGTGTACGGAGGCGATTGGGTAGTTCACAACGCGGTCAATGAATATAGTCTTCTATCTGGGATAAAGTTCCGAGCGCAACTACCTTGCCATCAGGACAACACAGTACAAAGGAGGGGGTGGATTTCAGGTTTAGAGCCTCCGCCTCCTTTGTATCCTTCCTCACCGCTTTGAGAGCGGTTGTCTGTTGAGATTTCTGAAACCGTTTCATGTCCAGTCTATGGTCTTTTGCTATTTGTAGTATCAAATTGCTGTTCAGGGTCTCTTGTTTCTCAAAAAGAGTCTCGTGTACTTGTTGAAACTTTCCTTGCTCCCGTGCAGCTTCCGCGGCGATAGCGGCTGGCAGGGCTTGCGGGTGAATCTGTGTCAGCGGAAAATTACGAAAGACCATTCGCAATTTTCCTCTATGACGCTCAAGGGCATTTGCTAAGGCGGGTTGCATAGCGCGGCATGGAGGACACTGATAATCGGCAAATTCGACCAGCGTATAGAGAGTAGCTGGCTTTGTGTCCGCTTGCCTCTGTTCCCCTATCACCTCTGAAGAGGACACGTTTAGAAGACGAGGCGCAGGCGGAGCGTCTTGTTGCCAAGCGCG